>NZ_JAVRBY020000021.1:0-110151 GCF_034531035.1 Nostoc sp. DedQUE02
CATGTTTATCGTGTAGTTGCTTGGCGCGCGGCGCGGCTACACCGCGCCATTGCTTGTGACAGTTGCGTAAGTCCTGAAGATACTGAGAAACCATTGCCAAAGCACCAAATAGTTTTAAATCTCTTACCCCTCACGGGGATGGAAACCCTGCTAGATTTACCTCGGTACCAACTATTGGTTGAGAAGGGTTTTAAATCTCTTACCCCTCACGGGGATGGAAACAAAACCCTAACACCCCCTTTTAAAATGTAAAGAGTGTTTTAAATCTCTTACCCCTCACGGGGATGAAAACCTCTTTGCTTGAGAGGATAGAGTGCGATCGCATAATAGAAAGCAGGGAAATATGGTTATAATCTAAGCTAGAAGCAAACGAGGTCAGGTAATAATGGCTGTACCTACAGAAATTCGTAAAAGAGCGATCGCTTTACTTGAACAATTACCAAGAGAATCTTTAGTAAAGGCGGTCGAATTTTTAGAAGCCCTTTCTCACGAAGCTTTACAGGTATCAGAAGCACCAAACCCTCAAATCAGCGAAGCCGCTTTGCTTCAAATTATTCAACACCGTCTGTCTTCCGAAGAACAAGAAAGGTTAGCTTATCTACGTCAGCAAAACGAGATTGGAGTAATTACAGACTTAGAGTATCAAGAGCTACTAATATACGTTGAACGCGTCGAACAACAAGATGCGGAACGTGCAGAAGCATTGATAAAACTGGCTCAACTTCGCAAAGTTGATTTGAAAGTGCTAATTAACGAGTTCTTACCTAAACACAGCAACTTCGCCTAATGTCAGAGCGAACCCCAGAATCAATGAGGCGTATTGTTGCATCTCGTGCCTGTGGTTACTGCGAGTATTGTCGTTGTTGGGAGCAATTTGCTACTGAGAGTTTTACGGTTGAGCATATAAAACCCCGACAAGCAGGTGGGGAAACAGTTTTAGAAAATCTTGCTTGGAGTTGTTTTGGTTGCAACGGTCATAAACATACCAAAACACAGGCCAGCGATCCAGAAACGGGAGAAAAAATTGCACTATATAATCCTCGACAGCAAATTTGGAGCGAACATTTTAGCTGGAGTGATGATTTTACCCAGGTGATTGGTAAAACAGCTTGTGGTAGAGCAACAGTTGACGCTTTACGTTTGAACCGCTTTGGTGTTGTCAATCTACGCCGTTTATTGAGGAACGCAAATCTGCATCCACCAGAGAATTAGGATTGCTATTTGCCTTTTTAGTAACTCATATAACCCATATACGAAGTCATATAAAAATAGCATTTACACAAATACGAACTCATATATCAACCTGACAAAATTGAAATATAGGTAAGAAAAGAAAACTTTATCACCTACAACTAAACCTAGTTGGTTTCAATTTATGTCTACCATTTACATCACCGAACAGGACGTAACATTTCAAATTCAACACCATTATTTAAAGGTGTTTCATCAACAAAATCAACGTATTTGTATTCCAATTCGTAATCTCAGTCAGTTCATCATCTTTGGTAATATCAGTTTACCTAAAGAAGTCATTCAAATCGTTCATTCACATCAGATTCCCGTCTTATATCTAACCCAAACTGGGGAATATTTAGGACGGCTAGAAAATCCATCTCAACTACAAGCAAAATATCTTACTTCTCAACGTAGACGCACACGCGATACTGAATTTAACCGTGCTACAGCAGAAAGTATTATCTGGGCAAAATTGCACAATCAGCATACTTTTCTGCAAAGCTGGACTCGCCACCACGCTAATCACACAACTCAACGCGCATTAAATTACCTGACGCTGTTGATGGACAACTTACCAATAGCACCAGGAATCGACGAACTGCACGAATACAGCGAAGAAGCTGATAATATTTATTATTGTGCCGTTGCTTCTCTAATCACCTTCTACAACGAATATCCGCGTACAACTGCAAAGCGCATTAGCCAACTAATAAACCTGGGAAATCAACTGCTGCATCAATATATTTACACACTGTTAAAAACCGCAGGACTTGACCCCAACTATGCAATTTTACACCGCGATAGTCATCAGGAATTGCCTTTAGCATGGGACTTTACCGCGGAATTTAGCACACCTATTGTCGATGACTTGGTGTTAAATTTTGTCCGCAATCTGACTAACACCAATGGGAATGGGAATGGTAACGGGAAAAGCCAGTCACAGAAACTTCTACAAAAGTTTCTCCAATATTGGGAA
The DNA here is from genome assembly GCF_034531035.1 of Nostoc sp. DedQUE02. Taxonomy (NCBI): domain Bacteria; kingdom Bacillati; phylum Cyanobacteriota; class Cyanophyceae; order Nostocales; family Nostocaceae; genus Nostoc; species Nostoc sp. DedQUE02. The sequence goes on from NZ_JAVRBY020000021.1 coordinate 2,213, forward strand.
GCAAAACTGCGAACTTTTGTACTGCATCCTTACGCCGGAGAAGTAAGTTATCGTCAATGTCTCGATTTACAGGTACGAGAATATCTTGCATCTTTACTGGGAGATGTAGAATTTTACCGTCCCTTAGCGTTAAAGTTTCGTCCTGCAAGTGAAGTAAAAAGTAAAAAGTTAAAAGGCAAAAGAGAAGAGGAGGATGAAGTAAAAAGTCAAAAGTTAAAAATCAGAAGATAATTATAAGGAAGAAATTTTTGTAGTAATCTAATCTACGCATTTCTTCTTACTTTTTACTTTTTACTTTTCACCTTTTACTTTTTACAATGATAGCTCCCAAAATTCTCTTCAACTCCTCAGACTCTTGTAATAATTTATTGAGGTCATGTTGTGAGACAATTTCTGTCGCAACAAGTAGGCGTAACCAATATTGAGTTTCACGAGCTTCTTTGAGAGCAATAGCATTTTTATTAATAAAATCCGCTTTGCTTTGTCCTGCTCTTGCTTCTTCTACATTAGCCCCAATTGAGGTTCCTGAGCGTAGTAACTGTTTAGCTAATGTGCGTGGAACTCCAGGTTTTTCTTCCAAAGACTGACACAATTTAACTATCCTAACCGCAAAGTCAAATGTTCTCTCAGTTATATCTTGATTCATCAACCCCAAAAATAAAAAGTAAAAAGTAAAGTTTAAAAGAAAAAAATGCTTAAACTTCAAGCTTTTAAGTTTGAATTCAATCCAACTTAACACAACTCTCTCTTTTCTTCTTTCTTTTGCCTTTTTACTTTTTACTTTTTACTTCCTCTGATGTTTTATTTAGTTTGCTACGACATCGTGAGCGATACCCGTCGCAATAAAGTGGCGAAACTTCTAGAAGCTTACGGTTTGCGGGTGCAAAAGTCGGTTTTCGAGTGTGTGTTGGATGAAAAACAGTACCAAAGCCTATCCAAATACCTCTTCCGACTCGTTAACAAACGCGAAGACCAAGTTAGATTCTATCCCATGTCTGCACACAATCGTTGCAAGGTCGCAGTTTTAGGAACGCAACCTGAGTTTGTAGTAGATGACGCTGCGTTTATAGTTTAGCTCACGCAACGCCTGAGAAAGTATTACCCACACAAATTATCACAAAATGAACGCTTGGAAAAAAGCACGCGCTCCACCTGTGCAAAAATCTCTGCGCTTTCGGTCAAGTTTGGACATTCGGAAACTTTTGAATGCACATTCAAGCTGTCAAATTCCGTTTGATTTTCGCTGCAAAAGCCCAAAAACAACTTGATTCATTATCTCCAAAAGACCGCAAGCAATACGATAAAGCTTTTGAATGTTTCGCTAATAATGGAGCTACATATCGCAGCTTAAGAACCCATCGATATCGTTGCAAAGATGGCGAACTCTGGAGTTCTTCTGCATCAATGGCGAAACGCTTTTACTGGCGTTATCTGGAGGATATGAGCATCATCATTACTCATTTAGATTCGCACTAATCAAGGTCAGAATTTAGGAGTCAGAATTCAGGAGTCAGGAGAAATTTTAATGAATGAATATATCAATCATACTAGACTCTTGATAAATTCTGACTTTTGATAATTCCTTTAAATTGCTGTTTGTAAGTGCCTTTTGCTTTTTAACTTTTAACTTGCTTATCATGTCTAATATTCGTCGAATCACCACACGCGAACGACATCTGATTTTACTTTATAGCAATTGGGAGTTTAGCATGACACCAACACAATTTTATGCTAAATGGGCTGTAAGTTATGAACTAATTGCCTTAATATGTTCCCGTTCGGATTCAACAGTTCGAGGCTGGTTTAGAAATGGTTCTAATCGACGCTATCCTACGCATAATGATTTACTGCATCTGGCTTTGATGGATTTTTTTCTCGAACATTTCGAGGAGATTCCCGAACAGGTTTTGGACTGGTTGCACCTTGACCATCTTGAATCATAGCCGAGAAATTCACAACTTAAGTAATTTGTCAATAGCATCTTGCTCTGTCTTAGCAAATGCTCATAGCCTACGGTAATGATAGTCATTTCAAAGCTGAGTTTTGGGTATTTTAGAGCATTTGTAAGGTGGTTATTATGACCTATCAAGAACAACTGCATCCGTGGTGCATTATTCGCGTTTTATCTAACGAACAACTGTTGGATAATGCTGGCGTGAATTCTGGTGTTCAACAGTCTAATGTTGTTGCACGGTTTCGCCGCCGTAATGATGCAGTTGCTTATTTACAAGTGTTGCAACATTCAATCAAAAATATCAAATTCTTGATTATTTTTGATGTGCAAGGAGTGCGAAATTTACCCGATAATGAAGCTTTGAGTTGATTGACTTTATCTAAATACCTGCGTCTTTGTTAATATCAGTTATCCTGATTATTGCTACAAATTATATTCTCTAAAGTCCTTTGATCGGGACAGTGGAGGGTAATTGTGATGAAGCAAGACTTGGTTAGCTGGTATGACAATAATATTATTTATCCCTAGCGATCGCTCAAACAGTTTGCTAGGGATTTTTATTTTTTCTCTGATTTGACCCCATATTGCAGTAGCACGACTCACAGCTTTATCCCCTGCTGGGGATGAAAACAAGATAAAATATAGAAACTGTGGCTCAAATGATACTATGCCTCGACGCTCTCAAAAAAAGCCAAATATCGCTCCATCTCCGCTTACATGGCCGCCGGACACAGAGTTAATCGGCTTAGAATTTGAGTTAGTGCCTGCAAAAGATTGTTACCTCTTCCCTCAGTACACTATTGGACTACACGCCTGGTTTCTCCAGCAAGTAGGTTCTACAGACTCTGAACTGTCTGCTTACCTTCATGATGGAGAGTCAGAGAAACCGTTTACTATCTCAGCTTTAAATGGAGAGATTATCAGTAGCGGTAGACAAATACAACTATCTGCAAACACCTCCTATCGTTGGTACGTCACAGGTTTATCTAATCGAGTCCAACAGTGGATGGCGCAATGGGTTGAAAATTTGCCAGAGGTGCTGGAATTAAAAAATGCCCCTTTGCAGATTCGTTCTGTTAAAATTGCCCATCCGACCACGACTTATAAGCAACTGCTAGAATCTGAGCTTAATGAGACTTTCGCTTTGAAATTTCTCAGTCCTACAAGTTTTCGCCGTAAAGGCCATCACTTCCCCTTACCAGTACCAGTAAATGTATTTCATAGCTACCTGCGACGCTGGAATGACTTTTCAGGGATGTCTGTTGACCAGGATGCTTTTCTGGCTTGGGTAGATGATTATATATTGATTACTCGTTGCCAACTGACAACCGCGAAGGTATTGGCGGGGAAGAAAGGCGCAGTCACAGGATTTACTGGGGCGATTGAGTTGAGTTTAGCTAAAGATGCAACCAAACAGCCAGAATTTGGGCAGTTATTTTCTGCTTTAGGAAAACTTGCACCTTACTGCGGTACTGGTCACAAAACTACTTTTGGCTTGGGACAAACACGTTTGGGTTGGTCATCTCAAGCTGTCCAAGATATACCTGATGTGCAAACTGTCTTAGCAAAACGCATTGAAGATTTAACACAGATTTTTAAAGCAAAACGCAAGCGGACGGGTGGCGATCGCGCAGATGAAATAGCCTCAAAATGGGCGACAATATTAGCACGGCGGGAAATGGGCGAGTCGTTGCAGGTGGTGGCAGAAGATTTAGAGATGCCTTATGAAACAGTGAAGACTTATGTCAAGTTGGCACGACGCGCTTTGAAGAGTGAGTAGTTTGGTATACTCTTGTTTAAGAAAGTTTTCAAATCATTACCCCTTACGGGGATGAAAATACATTTGGGATTTAGTTAAAGTTAGAGTGGATTGTGTGATCGCTTTTAGTTAAAGTTGGATTTGTAGAGTGATGCGATCGCGCATGATTAAATAATTGCTATAAACAAAATATTTATGAATTGGCTACCCTCAATTGATTTACCTCACCTGTGGGATTTGGTGATTTCCCAAACTCCAACTCCTACACCCACACCTTCACCAGTATTAACCCCTGCGAAAAACCTCAATGATATTGAATTATTAAAAAGCCAGTTAGAATTTCTCAAAGCGACAAACGGTCAACTAGGTGAAAGCTTTAACAGATTTGTTGCAGCAATGCAATTTACCTTAGTGATATTTACCTTTTTTAGTACTATTTTTGGCGGATTTCTGGTCTACTTGATTGGCAAAAACTTAGATGATGCTAAAAAAGTAGCTAGTCAGACGATTCAGCAGGAAATTGATAATCATATTGCTGGATTAGTAAAGAAAGAAGTTAGAAATGTTAAACGGACATTACAACGCGAAAGGGTTATTAGTTCAACTACTGTTGATTATTATTTACCATCGTCAGATGGAGAAACAAATGAGTATAAATTGCTGGTAGCTAGGGAATTTAAATATGTAAAATTTTGGAATAAAACAACAATTCCACAGAAGTTTTTAGCTGATGTATGTGTTTTGGATTTAGAGAACTCTATTGATGCTGCGGGTAAAAAGTTTTCTGAATTGCCACCAGATAAACGAGAAGAAACTGCCAAGCGAATTATTGATGAATTCCTACAGATTTTGCCACAAACAGCTACTTTAATAATCTACGTTGCTCCACCAGCACTCAGAGCGATTAATAATACAACAATTAAAGGTAGATACTATGCACCTGCGAATACAGCAATTACTTTAGTGGGCATGGTGGCTGATGCTGCTTATGTAGCACATGGACAAAATAATTAGGGGTAAATATGACTTATTGAACAATGAACACAGAAACTTATTTAGATGGTTTTTTAGGATAGCGTTCCCAAGGTTTTGGAGGCTCTACAGCTTTTGAACCTTCTGTTTTAGGATGTTTTATAGGCTGGGGAGAATCTGATATTTTAGGAGGTTTTAAAGCTTGTGAATCTTCTGCTTTCTTCGGTTCTATCAATTTGGGAAGTACAGGTTTAGAAGACTTTGATAATGGAGGAGATTCTAATGTTTTTATATCTTCTGTTTTGATAGGTTTTACAACATTGGAAGTCTCTGTTACTTTAGGAGTTTTTCTCGCTACTGATTCTGTTGATACGATTGGTAAAATATCAGATACATCATTAATATCTACTGTTTTATAATAACGCATTAAACGTTGTGACCAGCCCAATATTTGTATAATTATTAAGGGTTTTCTCTCATACAATCTGAGATATTGATTACAAATTTCATTAATACTTTCATAGTAACTAGTAGTTTTTTTACTATGCCCAATTATTTTTCCATGCTCGGCTAATTGTTCAATATATTGAAAAAATCTTGATGGTTTTCTTTCTTTTTTATCAAGATATAGATTTTGTTTGATTTTCGAGTCAAGATAAGTGATCAATTTACTTAACTCAGTATTAATACCTTCTTTACCTGGTTCAATACGCTCTTGTTCTTTTACTAAAAACTTAGCAATTTTATGAGCTATTTCTAGATGTTCATCAGCTATATGATAGATAATATGATTGCTCATGTTATTTAATTAATAACTTTCGTGAGGGATACGATTAGTAGAAGGACTGAGAATTTGTGATAGTTTTTTTAATTGAGCTTGTTCAATTAATACTTCGTGTGCTTGTTGAATTTTATTTTGAATGAAAACATTGAGCGATTCATCAGTTAAAATTTGATTCTCTGGTAGAGCCAAAGACGTATAGCGATTGTATAAATCAGCTTGATTTTGAACGATTTCAGCTTCAGCGATGTCTACGCTCATACTCCCCATCCCAATCGGCTTACCGGCACCAACTTTTAAGACTAGAGGATAGTTTTTATCTTGTCCTAAAGCAATCAATAAAGTTCCTAATTCTTCTGGCTTGAGATTTCTAAAATTTACTTGAGTGCTAAATTCGTCATTTCTAAATGCTACTTGGACAGGAATACCATTATCTAAACCTTTGTCAATAGAATTTTTCATATTGTAATAAAACTTCCAACCTACGGTTTTCCTCTCATCATAATATGCCTGATTCTCATCCGGTCTTGGTCGCCAAAGATTAGGCATAAAACCAACTTCAAAACCTCTCACTTCACAATGAGCATCCTGAATTGTTATCAGCCCTTGCCATCCCCATTTTTCCCCAGATGCACCAAAAACTATACTAGCAGGACAAAGTTGGTTTTTCTCAGTGGCTGGTAGACGTTCTTTGGGGTATTCATTAGGGTTTTTGGGCTTGACTCCCACACGACTATTAGTAATTGCTTCATAAACTGACCGGATACAACCTTTTAAAGAACTACCTTGAATTAATAGTTCGTTGTCATTCCCTTGAACCATTGTTTTTACTAAAGGAATGTTTTCTCGATTAATATCGCTTCCCATCAACACTACACCAGTTGAAATGTGCAGTGATGTCTGAACTTTTAGGGTAATAAATAAAGTGCCATGTAAATGGTTCGGTAAATATTTATGGTGTCCGGGAGGACTATTTGAAGTTGCTGATTTGTTAAGAAAATAAACAAAATCGTATGGTCTGGGGCCACGTTCTTGATTTGAACCACCAAAATTTTGCGAACGGGAGGAATTGTTAACCATGCTAATTTTTAATCGTTAGTGCAACAAAGTGAACTGAAGCAGTGTCTTTATTCCGAAAATATCTTTGAGCAATATTTTTGATCTCTTCAGAATTTAAACCTTTAGGAAAGCGAGTTTCTGTGGCTGAATGCAATAAGGCATTTTGCTCTAAAATTTCCCAATTACCTTTAATGGCATGAAAATTATATTGCTCATCTTGAGGCTTAAAAATGGCTGCTTCATCTTGGGAACTGAGAAGTAACACTTGATATTTTCCTTGCTTTTGCTGCCAACGTACTTCTAATATTGAATTAAATAACTGTCCTTGTGGGCTGGGGAAAGTTTTATTAGGTTGTTTGGGGGTAGAATTTTTGACAGGATTTGGTTGCAGATTGATGGGATTTTGTTGTAGGCGATCGCGTATATCATCTTCCAAGTTGTTAAACTTGTCTTTTCGCCGCTCCCAAAACCCACCAACCCGATGCGCCCAGCGTAAAAAGTAATAACTGGGTGGAGTTGAGAGTGTTTGAAGTAATTTAATTAATTCTTCCGCAGATAGCGGTTGCTGATTTACCCCTACGAAACACATACCGCACCTCCTGCTTGCAGCAAATGACTCCAAGCATCAACAGCTTTGGTAAATAAATCTGGGACACCATTTTTACCATCACCATCCCAACGCAGTTGTACGCCAAAGTTAAAATCCATTGCTGTTAACGAAATATCTTTTACTTCTTGTTTTTCTTGGTCGTTAGTTGGGTAATTATAAGGGTTGCCATTATTACCTTGTAAAAACTCCCCAGCGCCCAAAAGATAAACCTTATCCCACGGCGTTGAACTGCCAAATGAATAAATTTGTTTGTCGCGCAATATGCAACCTGGGTATTGCACAACAGCACTGTTGTACTCTAGGCGAACTATACCCAACCCCCGTGATTTCGCAAACCCAATGCCAAACCAGCCTGCATCTAAGTCACGTAACACAAGTGCAATTAATCCTAACTGTGCCAGCGAAAAGTTTTTTAGGTGGATTTTAGTTTTAAACGCGCCACCAGTGCAGACTTGATAATCAAAAGGCCCGTGTGCTACCGAACCAAATACTCTATCGATCGCCACACCGTTACGTTCTTCGATTTTTACTGGTACTGAGGTATCAGGATAAGCATCTTGAATACGGAAACGGCTGGCGATCGCAATATTGCCAAATATCTGGTCAGTGAAGGATGATTCTTTATAAATTCTCGGTGCGGGTAATTTCTTTTTTACTCCTTGTTCAGCTTGAGGATTTTCATATAGATAATCGTATTTATCAGTATCCAACGGATTGTTCGCCCAAATAAGTTTCGGGTTGTCAGAGGGTTTTTCATATTCAGGATGACCGACTGTTCTCACAATACGTTCTGCGTGGGCGCGGATAGCACCTTTAAGGGAACTACCAGGAAGATAAATTGTTGGTCTACCATTATGGTAAGTTTCGACAAATTCCATCTGGGGTTTAGTGGGGTCTGCACCTTCCCGACCAGATTTAATCAGAATTGGGCCATCTGGAATAATCGTCAGGTCAAGTGTGCAGTGGTTAACAAATCGCTTATGCATGATTTTGAAGGGAAGAATTTGCTGTAGTATTGGTGCGTTTATGAAGTTCGATAGAAAGGTGATTAATAAAAGTGTCTGCCCACAATTTTTTTAAAGGTTGGGCATCAATATAGGGAGAAGTTGGGTTAGAGTTGCTATCAATCAAAGCTTTGAGATAACTTTTTACTTTCTGTGGGTCTGTTTGCGGTTTGTAACTTTTATCTCGTTTGTAATTTTCATCTCGGACATCAACCCACTTCATATCATTAATTATGAGTTTAACAACTCCCAATCCACGAGAACGCCCGCCACCAAGGGGAATTTGTTCGGTTTGAAACTGGTGCAAACCAATCATCAACATTCCTAATTCCCATTCTTCGGCATTTTCAATCACTGCGTGAAATATAAATGGAGTCCCGGCTGGTACAACTTGAAAGTCATAAAGTTTGCCATCACCAGCAGTTTCAGTATCTCTATCAATGGCAACGCCATCGCGTTCTTGATACTGCCCAAACCAATTGTTTTCAGGTTCACTTACTGTTAAATCACGAATTTGGAATTTGCTTGCTAGCCAAGGTGAACCAAATAGCGAAGAAACTAAATCAGTTTTGTTGATAATAAAACTATGTAATTCTTCCTCTTTTTCTTGTGGCTTTAAATTTTTAATTTGCTCTTTAAATTCAGACATCATATCTGGAGGAATTGACCAATCTGTTTCTTGGGCTGGGTTGGCAGCAAAATCAAGATGAATTGCGCGCAAAAAACTTTCGAGACGCGAACGTAATGCACCTTTGAAACTCGAACCTGGTATTAGAGGTCTACCTAAAGCATCTTTGATCACGGGTAAATCCGAGCCTATTGGTTCTGTGGAACGTCCTGCACTGATTCTTAAAGCTGTAATATTTTCAAGAATACCGATAATTTCTAGACGATTTTTAAAGATTTCAAACATAATTATGAATATTTGTGTTTTGTAAAATATATACGCTATTTTTCTTTGTCACTTATTTTCATTTTTAAGATATTTAAGACGACGTGAGCCATAACCGAGATAACGCCGAGTTAATTCCAATTTGACATATTTTAATTTTTCGGGATATTTAACTCTGTTAACTATTTCTCCAGCTTTTTGCGGTAGAAAATTATCAATATCATTGATAATTTTTTTAGCGAGGGAGTTTTCTCCTTGTCCCCATTTTTTATCTCGTCCTAATTGGTATCGTAAAAAATTCTTAATAACTTCTGTGCTATCAGTTGTATCAGCAACGTGCATTAAATTTCGATATTGTGATTCTTCTAAGTTCTTACATGAATCTTCATCTTTCAAAATTTTCTCAATAGCTATGACTAAATCATCTTCAACTTGACGAATTTCTTTTTGAATTTTAAGTTCTTTTTGTTGTATCTCTCTTTGCTTCTCAAATTTTTGTTGCTGTTCAGTCAAATTTGTCATACTGCACACTCCCGAAATATTTGATGAAACTCATTGCAAACTTCCACCTGTCCAAACCCTTCACTCGTCCGTTCGCCTACACCCCACAACTCTAATTTAGAGAGTGCATTCTCCCATATTTGCCGATTTTGAGTGCTAGTGCTAAATAAATAAACTGACCCTTTATTAGTTACAAGTTCAACATCTTTCATCAAACCCCAAGCGCTATTCCAACCCGAACTGTAACTATAACTACTGTAAGCTGTGTGGAGTTCTAAGTTAGTAGAGTCTTTCACAGCCGCAAACTGCTTGAGCATTTTTGGTGAAATTACTGTAGTACGCTGCCAATCTTCAGTCAAAATTGCATCAGAGTGCAAGTTTAGTGTAAAGAAAGTGCGATCACTAATTGAGTTAGGTGTGCGATCGCCAAATGCATCATACCAATCTTGCCAGCGTTTATACAATGCTTGATTAAATCTATGAATGCGACTAGAAATATCATTAGCAAATGGAATTTCTTTAGCAGTAATTTCAACTTTACCCAGACCACGCGATACTGAACCACCAAGCCGAAAAACTTTAGAATTATCGTTGATAAAATCAGTGAGTTTTTTGGCTAATGAGTCATTAGGAACGTTAACATAACCGCGATAAACGTAGTTAACCCATTGCTTATTTTTACCCTCATTTGTAGCGATAAATGCTTCGTTGAGAACTTCGATACTGTATAAAATATCATCGCTAGATGTAGCGCGGTAACGGTTAATGCCAACTCGCGTCAACAAACGACTTGTAGCAGCATGAGTGCAGTGTTTCCCGTTATGTTTGCTATACAACGAATTGTAGGTTTCGACTCGCGAGTCTACCCTATCGTCTAATGCGTTCAAACTGCTGGGGTCATAATGATGATTGAATTGTTCAGCGCAAAAAAAATCAATTAACGTATCAAATACACCATGCCCTTTGGATAAAAAGCCAGGATTGGCTTTGGAACTAACAGCAGTTGCAGGTAAAACTTTGATCGTATTATTTACTATCTGATGCTTACTGCCAACTTTCCCAACTGCGGGATAGGCATTTTGAAAGATGGCTGGGTTTTCTTCCAAAAATAAGTCTGCAAAGTCACCACCGTTCGCTGCTAGATTTTCGAGTTCCATTCCAGCACGGTGTAGGATATGTTTAGCGATCGCACCACGCAACACCGAACCTGGAATGTATTGTTCAACCTCGTTGATAGAACCACCTGGTTTTTGACGACCAATTGCTAAGGGTGATAATGCTGTGATGGTCAGTTCAATTCTCTTCATGCTGCACCACCAAGTGAAACTTGATGATTTGCTAGATACTGCTTGGCATCCAAGCTCGACCATATTGTGTCATCAGAGGATAACGTCGGTAAATTCTCCCAATGCAACCATCCCAAACCAGTTGATTTACTGCCTCCTAAAGCATGAATGCGACGTAAGGCGGCAAAAATTAAGGGCTTTGCTAAGTCAGGACTGTCAGACTCAAAGGGGTGCTGTAAGTAAATATCACCCTTAAATTCCAACTGGGTATTCGCAGGAGATGTTTCTAGCAGATAGAGTTTATTTTCTTCAGCAGTGCGGCGACGGCGGTTGATGGTGACACCAGGGCGCAAAACTTCTGGTAGTTCGTCTTTTGGTGTTGCACAGGTAAAATCATCCACAATGATGCGGGATGGTAAGATTGGATCGCCAAAGATTTGCGATACAACACAGTGGTAGCCTTTGTAGCCACTAACTTGATATATTTCTCTAAATTCGCTCCAAACTTGACCTTCATTTGGACAAAGTTCTGTTGCTATTGGTGCATAAAAAATTTGCCAGCCTAACGCCCGTGCGAGTTTTTCACATTCGTGGCGTAGCCTACCTTTAATTTGAGAACCAGGAATCAAGAGTTGTCCTTGGGCATTGCGGACAATGGGTTTATCTGCAAGCGACCCCGATGAGCCACCTGCACCAATACACAAAGCAGTATCAATAATTGCACTCACTGACCAATGTTCAGATACTCTTTGAGGAAGTGCATTCAGGTAAATCATTGGTTTACTCCTTGTTCTTGCTGTTCCCCTTGATTAGCTGGTGTTTGGTCATCTTCCACTATAAACGGGTATAAATCTACCAAGTCACGCCAAATAGTTTCATAGATAGTTTTTTCTGCATCTGCATCAGATTCTTTTGATTTTCTGGACATCCACGGAGCAAGATTACCGTGATTAGTTTCATCTTTTGGTTTACACCATGCCTTCTCAAAGCCGGTTTCTAGTTGGTTTTGTCCTTGTTGTAGTCGGACTCGGAAATAGCGATAGTTGAGGATGGCAGTATGTTTACCTCGCTCTAACAAACTGCGAATTTGATATAGTTGCGATTTGGGAAAATTAGCTTTTTTCAATACTTTCACGGTCTGCAATAACCCTCCTAGTTCATGAAGGGTGTAAGGTGAAGCATAAAAGTTTAGATTACCTTTTGTTAATCCTTCTTCACGGAAATCTTTAATATTTGACGCAATCATTGTTACGGCTTTTAATGTTAAAAAATCAATTGTTCCACCATAATAGTTGTACTTGCGTTTCAGTTCTTTAGCGAGTTTCTTCGATGATTTCAGCAGTTGATTGGTAAGTTCTTCTGCGTAGTAAATGGGTGTATTTTCAGCAGTTATCAACACACCTGCGGACATACTTAATTCGCACTGAGATGTATACTCAGATGGGTTTTCCCCTTGGTAGCGGTGGACTTTTTCAGGATCGTAAGGTTTGTTAAGCTTAAATTTTGATGATTTTAGTATTTCTCGTTCAAATTCTTCACCTATGCTTTTGGCAATATCTAAGGCTTTATCCGCAGGTACGATTAACAAGACATCATCGCCACCAATGGTAATAATTTCAAAGGGATAAATCCACTGTCTATTACGTTTAATGTTATCTGGGTCAGTGAGATGATTGAGTTGGCGGGGTTGAAGATGTTTTTTCAGGGCAATATAGACAGAATTCTGCGTTGCTTTCAAAACTTGTTCGCTAAACTCGCGGTATTTTTCTGGTGTGCGAATGTGCTGGCGGAGGTAGCCACCCATATTATTGCCATCGGCGTAAATATAACCCACAAAGCCACGAGGCGTGCTAACATTACCGATTTCTCGTAAAGAAAGAGCTTGTGTAACTGGAGAACCTTCTGTTACTCGATAATATTCCTCTAAGCATCCTGAACCTTCGTGATTTTCATTTTCTAGGAATTTTCCAAACCTTGTCACCCAACTTGGGAAATAGCCAGGTTTCCATAATCTCTCTTCACCTGATGCTAGGCGAAAACGAAAATGCTTATACCACCCCCGATGCTGACGAGCATCGCGTTTGCTGCGCTGCCCGACGATGACTTTTCGTGCTAGGGCATCAGAAAAACTGGGCGTTCCCGGTAAATTCGTTTCTGCCACAGCAGATCGATTGTCAGTTCCATCCCGTTGCAAGTAGGGATGGGTTTCAAACATCGGCGGGTAGCAACGACTGGGACGTTCTGCCTTTGGTGATGCATTCCCGTTACGGCGGTGGGTAAATTGGTTCGCAAGTTTTCCCACAAGTTCGTTAAAATTCTTGCGTTGCCAGAATTTTGCTTCTAATATGAGTTCTTTGAGTTTGTCTGAGTTAGGTTCAGGTTCTTTTGCTTTGTCAAGATAAGATTCGTCGTGCGACTGGTCAAAATAAGCTTTAATGATGGGATTATTTTGTTTGTTCTTGTATTCTTCAAGCCATAGTGTATTCTCAATTGGTTTTTGCAATAACCCAAACCGGAATTCTAAAAGGCGGAAAGTGTCACCAACTGCACAGGAGTTGGCAGTCAGAGTTTCGTGAGTGTAGCGTTTTTCAATTGCATTGGCGAGTTGATGAACAAATGCGGCAGGGCAAAAGGCAAGAATGCTTCCACCTGTGGAGTAGATAATCAGTTCGGGAATTAAAGCTTGTCTTAATTCGACGAATTGGTTATCATTCAGCCACTTTCTCATTTTTGGCGATCGCTTGCCTTCCCCAAAAAAACTGGGAATATCATCAAGGTTAATACGATCAAGTAAAGCCGAAGCACCACGAATATCGTTCAGTTTCGCCGCTTCAAAAACATATTGTTTAATCTTTGTCGCACCACCATAAACCAAGCCAATAGGCGTTTTATCTTCCCAAAGTTTTGAATAATCTGGATTGTCCTTTAACTCTTTTAGCGTTTTGGGGGCGTAGTCTTCAGGAATATCGTAGAGTCGCTGTGCTTGCTCCACAAAAGATGGCATACTTTTTGGTACAACCTTCCCTTGTTGCAATCCTTGTCGCATTTGATGCAACATACTGAGTTCATCCTGATTGAGATTGTGCTTTTCGCCCCAAGCAAGACACCAGGCTAATGCAGTAATTGTGCGTGTGCGAGCATCTTTTGTCATCGGCTTAAATCAAAGCAATGAGTGATTAGTCTCAACCTACCAGTAGTCTTATTTTCTGCTGAGATGGTTTGGTAGGAGGTAACTTTTTTATCTGTTAGTAAATTACACTACTATATACTGAGTTTCCAGTAAAAATAAAAAAAATTTGTATTTTTCCCTGGTTGGTAACGAATATTTCTCTTTAGGAAAAAATTTATTCAACGTATAAACTTGAAGTTTAATTTATCTATTTTGTCAATGATCTATATCACTACACATAGCCAGCAGTATTTGATACATTTGTCCCCTAGTAATAAAGCTTTTATGCTTTAATCTACGAGTATCTTGATGACAGTTAGGCAGCGAAAACACCTTTCAGTGGAGTAAATGAAGCATGAACGGTCAAACTATTTATCAAAATCTAAGTAATCTTGACTTATTAATTGGTACCTTAACAATCATTTTTTCGATAGCTACTGGTTCATTTATCACTTACAAAGTTCTGAATACTATTTTTAAACGAGAAAAATATTATTTAAAAATTTGAATAGAAAAATTAAGATATTCGACCCACCCAATAAAAACAATAGGGATATGAATGCTGAATTTGCAGAAATTAAAAAAAATCCATTATTCAAAAAAGTAGAGCCTATAATTCTTAATACTAATATTATGCAGATCAGCAATATAAATAATGAAAGTCTTATAATTTTAGGAGTAGGAAATGATTTTAATTACTTTGAAGCCGTATTTAATGAGGCTAAAAGGCAGAGAAGTCCTGTTATTATCTATACTTATGGTGATAGCACGGTGTTACAAGCAAATCACTGGAACTTACTAAACACATATCGTTGGTATTCTGTATCTACTAGTCCTCTTCGCCTGATTTCTGACATTTTCGCTATTCTCTCTACTTTTACCTATGAAGATAGATAAGAGGTCTTTGATAAAGTAAAACTACTTTAGAGTGTGTTAAGCGCATATTTTTGATATGATTTGTAGCGACAAACATTATCAAAGCGCCTAATACACCATCTTATTTAGTAATGTGTAGGCTAAAGCCTTAACACGCCACTACTTAAGATTTACTGCTGTAACCTGCTTCCCTTACATCAACAGATTATTTTCTTAACTGAACTGTATAGTGATACTTAATCATTCGTGAATAACGAGATCCCCAATTTTTCTAAGAAGCCAGGATTTGAAGCTTGCGTTTAACAAAAATGCCCCTAAAGGAGATGATGCAACGCTATCCCCTTAAGGAGCAAAACTTGTCAATTCAGTTGTTCCTATACGTTCGGTTTTCTATAACAGAATTATCTAGGATAAATATGCCGTCTAGTCCCCCATCCTGGATTGACAATGGCGGCTAAATCTTCTTCAGATAATTTACTGATCTCACTATCCAGTTCTGTGGCGGTGAAATCATAGCCACGCTCTTGAGCTATTTTGATGAAGGCTTCTGGATCAGCTGTTGCTTTGAGTCTTTGCTGTAATGCTTGATCTTGTTTGACAGCTTGAAAAAGTCGGGCAGCATTTTGCTGTGTCATGACAATCAATCTCCTGTTTGAAATATCAGGTTTGAATGTGATAGTTTAACTCTTCAGAATTCACTAACTTTTGTAAAGAATTTCTAGATGAGACACCTTACATTTCATCTTAAAACAAAGAAGAAAAATGTGTTGATTTCGATAAAAAAATATAACTTTTAAGCTAATACTAACTAATGTTAATTTTTTGTAGATTCAGCCCTAAGATAGTAGTAATTTTTATCTAACAAGTATTTTTTCTGATTTGTTGTAAATACAATTTACATTCGTGCGAGTGAGCAATGTCTACGATAGGCTACACATATACTCATGACTACAGTTGCCTCATTCTTCCCCACTCTTGGAAAATAAGCGATCGCACAGAGTAATTAACTGATTTTTCATCTTCAAATTGACCAGACAGCAATGCCAAACGCAAAAAATCCTATTACAGCTTGACTTTACGCCTATTAATAAAATACAATTTTAGATTGTCTGTCTAATTCCTGCTCGGATCAGGTAGACATATTACAAAGGCTGGCAAAAGCATCTCTACAGGAGATCAAAACCAGCTACCTGTACGGCAACCTCAAGGACAATTCCATGACCTACGCGATTATTGAAACTGGCGGCAAACAAATACGAGTAGAGCCAGGGCGGTTTTACGACATTGAACTGCTGGCGATCGAACCAGATGAAAAAGTTACAATAGATTCCGTATTACTCGTGCAGCACGATGGCGAAGTTACCATTGGACAGCCATTAGTAACAGGTGCAACTGTAGAAGGGACTGTAATGCGACATTACAGAGGTCGTAAAGTCCTGGTATACAAAATGAAGCCGAAGAAGAAAACCCGCAAAAAACGGGGGCATCGTCAGGAAATTACCAGACTTATGATTGACTCCATCACTCTTAACGGTGCAGTGTTTGCTGCCCAAGGAGAACCGGAGAAGGAAACTCCTGTTATAGATGAGACTCCTGCTGAAGAAGTTGAAGCCGTTGCTGAATAATAAAAGAAGTAGATACACAAGAGGAAATCATGGCTCATAAGAAAGGAACAGGTAGTACACGTAACGGTCGTGATTCTAATGCTCAACGTCTAGGTGTTAAGCGTTATGGCGGTCAAGTTGTACGTGCAGGAAACATTCTCGTGCGTCAGCGTGGTACTAAATTCCACCCTGGTAACAACGTCGGTATTGGTAGCGATGACACTTTGTTTGCCTTAATCGATGGTGTTGTAATGTTTGAGAGAAAGGGCAAAACCCGTAAAAAGGTTAGTGTTTATTTACCCATAACTGCTGCTGAGGCAGCCCCTGCTGAAGCAGTAGCAAGTTAAGAGTGTGAGGGTGGGTAACAGCGCCCACCCTAATTGCTAATTAGCGCTGATATGATAATCAGATTTGCGTAAATATTCACAGCAGGGCGTTACTGATTGCGGTATGAAAAATCCTTGTAGAGACGTTGCAATGCAACGTCTCTACATCCAAATTCATACCTCGATTCAGCAACACTTACAGCAGTTAGGGACTTCCAACAAATAAATTACCCAATTTTGTGGGGTGGGCATCTTGCGCGCCTTTGGATACGGGCTTTTGTGTCGCCCACCCCACAAGAAGTTAAGAAGAATCGTAGGTTGGGTTGAACTTTAGTGTTACCCAACAAAGCCTTGATCATATTGGGTTTCGTTTTTTAACCCAACTTACACCAGTTTTATTTTTTAGCCTTAACCCAAGCGTATCGCAGTATGGCGATCGCGCAGGAAAAATCATTAATAAAGTTAATAAACACTCATGTTTTTGTAGCGATACATACGCCCAAATTGAGAGTAGAGTGCAATTTGGGCGTATGTATCGCTATAAGCTATAGATAGCAAGTTTTCTCAATCCATCTTGCAGGTTTTACTATGAGTCTGATTCTTCCCAAACGTACCCTATCCCGTCGTCGGTTATTGCAAGTATCTGGACTTTCTGGGGTAGGCTTTCTTCTTGGTGGCTGTGGGACAAATTTGTTCTCAGAGAATCTGCATCAAATATCTGAACCACTAAACCAAAGTCTTGAAGCACTCCTCTTAACTCAAAAACCTATACCTGAATTTCCTGTCAGTGCCATAGAAGCAGATAAATTGCTGGTTAATACCTTTGACTTCAGACCGCAAATTGATCCGGCACAGTTTCGCTTAATAATTGATGGTGAGGTCAATAATGCAATGCAATTGAGCATGGCAGATATTCAAAAACTGCCCTTGACTTCAATGGTAATTCGCCATATCTGTGTTGAAGGCTGGGCTGCGATCGTTCAATGGGGAGGTGTGCGATTGCGAGATTTAGTAGCGCTGGTACAGCCGAAGTCAAATGTCCGCTATGTCTACTTCAAATCTGCGGATGGCTACTATGAAAGCTGGGATCTTGCTTCTGCTATACATCCCCAAACTCTCATGGCTTATCAAAAGAATGGACAACCCTTATCAGTTGATAATGGTGCGCCTATGCGCCTAGCATCTCCAATTAAACTGGGCTATAAGCAAAGCAAGTGGGTAACTCAAATTACATTCGTCAGCAATTTATTACTTACTAAAAAAGGCTATTGGGAAGATCAGGGCTATGAGTGGTTTGCAGGGCTATAAGGTAGACAAAAAGCTAATCTACATCGGGTTCAACGCCTAGCGATCGCAATTGTGCAATCAAACGTTCAGCCCGTTGTCTTTCTCGTTCAGCCCGTTGACTTTCTTGTTCAGCCCGTTGATTTTCTCGTTCAGCCCGTTGACTTTCCTGTTCTGTAGAAGTCAATACCCAATTGAGAGTTCCATCATACCATCGTAACCAAGGCTGTTCTACATCTTGATAGCGTCCTTGCCAGACACCCAAGCCTAATTCTAGTTCTGGTATCCAGAAGCGCGACTCTGGCAGTGCTATCTCAGCATAACGACCGCCATCTAATTTAAATACCCTTAATTTATATTTGTACCGATCAAATACTACATAATAAGGCACACGCAGAATCTGTTCATACACTTCCCATTTTGCTGGTGGTTGCTTAATATCCCGCAATGTCTGCCCCAAGTCTTCCTTTTCAGTACCTGGAGAGAGTAACTCAACCACAATAAAAGGATGAACTCCTTCTTGCCAAACAACATAACTTAAACGTAAATCTCTTTGTTCGTAGAGACGGGAAACACCTAAAACGGCAAACCAATCTGGTCGCTTATGCCACAGTGGATGGCGCGGGTCATAATAAAGATTCAGATCGCTAGCAACAAATATTTCATCACTAGAATAATTCTGTGGACGAAAGGTTTCGTCTAACAGACGAGGTTGCAATAAATGAAATTGATCGGGCAAACCAGGTTCCTCTGGATCTTCACTAGGAAGATCGTACATGGTTGGCAATACATCTTTTGGCGATCGCGGCGGGTCAGTTTGATACATCATAAAGAAGTCCTGATGATGAAACTCTCAGTTCTATTATGATTCAATTGTTTTTTCCTCTACTCAACACCTTGCAGAACGCGGCAACATAAATTTCTCGCCCTCGGCTGCAAACTTACCACGAACCATCAGCACAGTTTCATCAAATGCATGGGTGAATGCTTCCACATCTTTGACATCGAGAAGTTCTGGATTAAAGTAAATCACTACTTCTTCAATGGGTTGAGGTATCTTAGCAAGAATATTCTTCAAAGGGCATATCTGCGTTGTAACTAAATCGAAAAGATGAAGTCGGCTATCTTCTATCTCCATACAAGCAATTAAATCTAAATCTTCTGCATAGTATAAAGGACGACTTCCTTCATTGACACAGAACACAGGTTTTTCTTTGACTACGCCAACTATATTAGAGACAGGGGCGCGTGTTTCCAAAAGTCTGTGTAGCAATGTGTAATCTTTCGTATCTGTAAAATCCAGTGTTCTGAAGCTTTCAGTGCTACCTGTGGAGTTACACTTAACTTTGAAGATATGTTCTTCGACTACACGAAAGCCAAAAGGTAAGTAAAACTCTGGTTGTGGTGTAGTCAGTACTAGGGTTTCGTAAATGCGATCGCAATATTCCAACACTTCTGCCATCACTTGACGATAATACCCTCTCCTACGAAATTCTGCACGGGTAGCTACTCCATGAATCCCTCCCACAGTCAGCCTTTCTCCCATTATTTGCATGGGAATTTCTAACACTCCCACATGGGTAATAGCTATATCATCATGAAAGCGGATAAACGGAGTTGAAGCTGTTTCCCAGGATGCACCTAGTTTTTTTGCACATTCTGCTAAACTACTGAGTCCGGGAAATGTGACCTCCATCAAGTCAAAAAGCTTATTGCTCAAGCTAGGATCAGCAGAAAATGACTGTTTGAAGCGATACTGGCTCATAGTTCAAGTATTACGATCAATTTCAGTAAAGACTACAAAATCAATTCCAGCAAATCCAGAAAAAGGGGAAATATAAATGGATAGCAATGGCATAAGGCAATACTTTTCGGATAAACCCAACAATCTCTTTTTTGGTCTGGGGGAAAGGTTAAAGGTTAAAGGGGAAAGGTAAATTCAAATCCTTTTCCTTTCTCCTTTCACCCTTAACCAAAAAGTATTGGGGCGTAAGGTCTTGCGCCTTTAACAATTATTGTGTTTAACGCAATAAATATTTATCAAGCCTGAGTTTCTTCAAATAAGACTAAGCCATACTTCTCGCCAGTAGGCAAAAAGCCGATTCCTCGATAAACTGCTTGGGCTGCTTGGTTATTATCACCTGTAAATAGGATGGCACGTTTTACTCCTTGCGATCGCGCATCTAACAACGAACCTGCTACCACACTTTTGGCGTAGCCTTTACCCCGTAGCGCTGGCGGTGTCCACACTCCACCAATTTGCACAATATCAGGTAGGCTAGCGTTGAAAGCAGAATAGGATACTGGGGTATCTCCTGCGACTAAAACCCAATGCATAGCCGTAGCTTGACGGGCTTCAATTACCAGACGGCAAGCTGGTCTTAAACTGGGAGTATCTCTTCCTCCTAAAGTTTCCACATCAAAAGCAGCACACCATTCGGTGAGTAATTCCAACTCCTCTGGATGTGGCAAACGACATTGCATCTTTGCTGATGTTAAGGCTTGAGGTATTTGTAAGTCTCGCAGTGTTAGAGAAAACAATATCTCAGGCTTATCAAGTTGAGTCGGTCGATGACTAAATCCCAAAATGCTTTTTGTCGCTTCGACTTGTGCTGCTGGCCCACTAATTCCAGAAATAGCACGTCCAGATTGCGCCACAACTGCTTGCACTACCTCTGACAAATGTACAGGGGCTTGGACTACGATCATCCCATTCCAAAAGTGGGCTGCAACTGCCACTATAGTTTGATCTTTGTAGGCTGCTATGTAAGTTCCTTGAAATCTGGCACCTTGGTCAAGCAATCCCGCAGCTCGCGAATTAGAGCGCAAAAACATAGAAGTATCAGTATGTTGTAAGAGAAATGTCTCCAGTGATGCTTCATCTCCAGGTTGCAGAATTCTCAAAGTAGGCACAAAAAACTCCTGAGTGTCAAATTTGGTTTAGGTATCAGATGCTTGCTTGCATCTGTCAAAATTGCCAGGGTAGTTTTCTGCAAGGTATTTGCAGGTGTTATTGTAACTCAAGGGCGATCGCTTGTTTTTGTGACTATAGCAAAGTGCTGAGTGCTGGGAAAATTGTCTAAAAAAGGCTGAGGATTGGGTTTGTTGGTTTGCGCTAAAAAGCAGGAACGCTTCTCTACAAGACAGTATGCATAGCTAACATTACAACGTTGGTCATCAACATTACAACATTAAAGAGAAACATTACAACGTTAGTCATCAACATTACAACATTAAAGAGAAACATTACAACGTTGGTTATCAACATTACAACATTAAGAAGAAACATTGCAATGTTGGTTATCAACATTACAACATTTGTCACCAACATTACATTCTGAAAAAAATCACTACAACTCAAAAAGGTTTCTTGACTATTGCCTCTTGCCTATTGCCTATTGCCTATTGCCTCTTACCTATTGCCTCTTACCTATTGCCTATTGCCTATTGCCTATTGCCTCTTACCTATTGCCTATTCCCTATTACCTCTTACGCAAATAAGTATAGCTACGCCACGCTTCGCGAACAAAAATCAAATCGGATTGCTATATCTGCGTATTTGTTATGAAAAAAAAGATTCATCCCAATGTATATTTCTGCATTATTTTGGGAATCATAAATCGAGGAAGCATGATAAACCGCAAAATATGACTTCCTGAAATATCACGTAACTTTTAGAGGATAATTATGTCTAAACGCAAGTTGCCCAAAGGCCGTAGTGTTAGTTCAGTTGCTCTAGAACCAGAAGTTGCGATCGCAATCCTTGGGTTATTTTCCGCAGCTGCTGATGGTGAAGGTATTTCTTCAACAGAAGAATATGCTTTAAGTGAATTTCTTGGCCGTGTTGACTTATTTGAAGATTACTCTGAAGAAGACTTTGAAGAATTGACCGAAAAAGTCGTCAGCTTGATTGAAGAAGAAGAACCAGAAGATTTAATTGCCCAGTCCATCGAATCCTTACCCAATAGAAATTATCGTGAAGCTGCATACATCACAGCTATTTTAGTCGTAGGGATTGACGAAGAAGTACCCGAAAGTGAACAAGATTATATCTCTGAGCTTCAAGAAGCCTTAAAGATTTCAGACGAACGCGCACAAGAACTTATAGATGCAGTGTTCGGAGAAGACGAAGAGGAAGAAGAGGAAGAAGACGAGGAGTAATCTTTTTTGAATTGCAACCTCAGCCATCTACCATCTTTAATTTGGGGTTGCTAATTTAGAGTATGAAATAATTTTGTTTGAGTTAAGTTGTTCCGATTCCCGACTTCATGAAGAAGTTGGGAATCTTGCACGTTATCAAAATTAATCCGATAGACCACTAATTAGAAAGTGGTACATTTTTAAATGCGGCTGTATCTGGCACAAAAATGTCCAAGTTATTAACACCATCGGGAACTCTTAGCCAGATATAAGCATCTGCGGAGGCTTGTGGACGTACTTGGAACAAAGAAACGGTTCCTGTTGAGCGATTAAGAGCAACTCCTTTGTAAGTTACGCTAGTCTCAGGATTGCGGGCTGTTGTACTAGCAACAGATATAATATCGCTACCAACAACTCCGTCTGTGGCAAGGCGACGAATACGCATTTGCAGATTTACCACATCACGGTTTCCAGTTTCTGGATCTTTAATTCGTTTTGCTGAAAGTAACTCAACTTCTGCCTTTTTGCCAAAAGCAGGTTGTACAAATTGACCAGGGCTAATTGCTGAAGTTGTAGCACTAGCTGGGGATGGTGAGGCCGTTGCTTGGGGAGAAGTTGTAGCTGTAGGACTTGGCACTTGAGTAGGAAGGCTGTTACTGACTGTATTAGTAGCATTTAGTGTCTGCCGTAACGTGAAAACTTCATAAGCTACATAGCCGCTACATCCCAAAGCCAAAGTAGAGAGTAATACAGCTACACCAGATAAAAATGTACTCACACCGTTGCCTCGATTTCGTATTTCTGTATGTGCAGGTTGACTTAGGTTTCTATTTTGTAGTCCCATAAATTATGTTTGTGCGATCGCCCACGTATGAAACATGTGAACATCTTCCCTATACTAGTTAAGTAACTTTACTGAGCCAATTCTTCTCTCTCCGGAAAGAAGTTGTAGGCAAGGTCAAAATATCTATCTTTGGGATAAGGAAAATTGGTGAGACTTAAGATTTTCAATCAACCACTGGGTGTTTTGTTAATATTTTTCACTAGCCAGATAGGATTTAGCTCTATTGCAAAAGCACAAACCCAAGTCGCGCCAACAACCACTACAAAATCAATTTGCTCTACCCAACTGGGAACAGCTATAGATGCTGTAATCAATCGTCCCTTATTTAGTCGGGGGCGCTGGGGAATTTTGGTACAACCCCTGTCAACTGGGCAAACTCTTTACAGTCGAGATGCCGAGAAATATTTTACTCCTGCGTCTAACCTCAAATTGCTGACAACAGCAGCTGCATTGCAGCAATTGGGTGCTAATTTTCGGATTCGCACCTCTATTTATCAGAATGGCAATGGTGTTTTACGTGTTGTCGGTAGGGGAGATCCTAGCTTAAGCGATACTCAACTGCAAACATTGGCACAACAGCTAAAACAGAAAGGTATTACTCAAATTCAGCGATTGATCGCTGATGATAGTTATATTCAAGGGGATATTGTTAACCCCACCTGGCAATGGGAAGATGTGCAATCAAGTGATGGCGTACCAGTCAGCAGCTTTATACTGAATGAAAATATTTTTAGCTTCAAACTTGTACCGCAGGCTGTAGGTAAATCTTTGCAAGTAGTGTGGATTGATCCTGGCGAGGCAAAACAGTGGCGGATAATCAATCAGTCAGTAACCGTTCCCCAAAATCAACCAAGCTATGTCAATGTTACCCGCGAATTATCAGGAACAGTACTACGAATTCAAGGACAACTGACAACAAATTCTGAACCGTCTTTAATAGATTTACCTGTAGTTGACCCTAATTATTACTTCTTACGGCGTTTCCGTACTGCTTTGGCAACAGAAAAAATTACCTTGGGACAAACATTAGTAATAAATGGTGGTGTGAATCAACAAGAAATAGCATTTGTAGAGTCGCCACCTTTATCTGAATTATTAATGGAAACTCTTCAAAATAGTAATAATCTATATGCTGAAGCACTGCTGAGAGCATTAGCTGTAAACAAACCCAGATTAAAAAATCAAACTAGTGCTGATGTCGGTTTAGAGGTTGTCAAAGCAAGTTTAACTAAATTAGGAGTTGATCCAGCAAATTATATTTTAGTGGATGGTTCAGGTTTATCACGTCGTAACTTAGTAACACCAGAAGCTTTTGTACAAACTTTGCGGGGAATGGCAAAAACACCAGCAGCATATATATATCGCGCATCTTTACCCGTGGCGGGTAAAAGTGGAACTCTGAAGGGTCGCTTTCAAGATACACCTGCTGAGGGTATTGTACAAGCAAAAACAGGTACATTAACGGGTGTAGTTTCTCTATCTGGATATCTGAATGCGCCGAAGTATGAGCCGCTAGTTTTTAGTATTATCGTAAATCAGTCGGATCAATCTGCAACAGTTGTGCGACAGGCAATTGATGAAGTTGTTGTATTGTTAACACAGTTGCATCATTGTTAATATTATACTTTTCACTCCTAACTTTTTTCATGCCAGCCAAAATCTTACCACCGCCCTTAAAACCTGGAGACTTACTACGAGTAATTGCCCCTAGTGGTGCTTTGCGAGAATTTGAGGCATTTGAACGAAGTATAGAAATTTGGCGATCGCGTGGCTACAAACTAGAAATCAGTCCCCAGATAGATGATAAATGGGGATATCTAGCTGGTACAGACGAAACCCGCCGTCAACAACTAGCAGCAGCATGGCAAGATCCCGATTGTCGTGGTATCCTTTGTGCCAGAGGCGGTTTTGGCAGCACCCGCATCTTAGAAGATTGGAACTGGTCATCAGGGCTTCCCAAGTGGCTCATAGGATTTTCTGATATTACAGCTTTATTATGGAGCCTTTATACAGCAGGAATTTCCGGCGTTCACGGCCCGGTAATGACAACTTTGGTAGATGAGTCAGATTGGTCAATTAAGCGATTATTTGATTGGGTAGAAGCTAGTTCTTTCACGCCTCTTAAAGGTTGCGGTTGGGGTGGTGGTGTGGTTACTGGCACTTTGTTACCAGGTAATCTCACAGTAGCTACTCACCTTTTGGGTACACCAATTCTGCCACATCTTGATGGTGTAATTCTGGCGTTGGAAGATGTTACAGAAGCACCTTATCGCATCGATAGGATGCTGACACAGTGGCGTTTGAGTGGTGCTTTTTCACAAGTCTGCGGTATTGCTTTGGGGGGTTTTACTCGCTGTGAAGCGCCGCCAAATATATCTAGTTTTAGTGTAGAAGAAGTATTGCGCGATCGCTTAGGTGATTTGGGTATTCCTGTTGTCTCCGATTTGCCTTTTGGTCATGATAATCCCAATGCGGCTTTACCCGTGGGTGTAGAGGTAACTTTAGATGGGGATGCAGGAATATTAGCAATCGCGCCATAGTTAAGCGCAAATATTATTCATTTTTTCAGGATTTTTTGAAACCATTCTTCTACGCGATCGCCCATAGCTTCTAAAGAGTATTCAGTTTCTGCTTTCTGGCGACAAGCTTGGCGGTCAAGTTCAGCCAGACGCTTAATAGCTTCTACCAATCCTTGGACACTATCAGGTTCCACTAAAAAGCCAGTTTTGCCTTCTTGAATAATTTCTGTTAAACCACCCCGACGATAACTAATCAAAGGCACACCGCAAGCAAGTGCCTCTAGTGCGACATTTGGATAAGCCTCTATCCATCTGGGAGTAATAATTAATGCTCGACACTGACCTAATTCTTGTTGAAGTTCATGTGTTGGTAAAAATCCTCCATATTCTATCGGGGCATCAGGGTATTCCTGACAAATTTGCTCCCAGTAGGGTACATCCTGTATTAATCCAAAGATTTTCATCGGCATACCCGTAATTTTCGCTGCTGCTACAGCATCTTCTAGCCCTTTTTCTGGTGCTATGCGACCTACCCAAGCCAGGTAAGAACCAGGTTGACTACAAAACTGATAAACAGACAAATCTAAACCATTTACTAAACATCTACATTTATCTGCAAATGTAAAAGTAGCTGCCTGGGTTTGACCATGAACGCCAATAGTACCTGGAAAATTA
This sequence comes from Nostoc sp. DedQUE02, assembly GCF_034531035.1. Classification (NCBI taxonomy): domain Bacteria; kingdom Bacillati; phylum Cyanobacteriota; class Cyanophyceae; order Nostocales; family Nostocaceae; genus Nostoc; species Nostoc sp. DedQUE02. The sequence continues at coordinate 28,468 of NZ_JAVRBY020000021.1, forward strand.
TTTGCTACCTGTTCAATCATGTGATCCATAACATCTGTTAAAGAACCCATACTGATGAGATGAGCGATCGGACGGTTAAAAAATGGTGTTAAATATAGTGGTAGCCAATCATAAGCAAAATTCACAATCAAATCATAATCTGCTTGCACTTGGCGAGCATAATCCCACATATTCGCTAGAACAGAATTTTTTGGGATAAAAATTGGCTCAGTACGAGTCTGATTCTGGGCTGGGATCTGGAGTTCTCCGGGAATTTCTTTAATAGGTAATGAACTGCTAACAGATCCTTGGGGGGCGACTATTTCTAATTTGTTTCCTCGCCGCAGCATCTCTTTGGCAATGTTAGAGAGGGTCAACTCCACTCCGCCACCCAATCCTGAACCTAGTGAACCAATTGGAGTGGACATAAATAATAATTTATGGTACATTTTTGTCGTTAATGTATTTTCATCAAGAGCATTTTTTCACCTAAACAACGTAATTATTGGGTTTCGCTGTACCTCCACCCAAAATACATGAAATTAAATTCAACTTAGCTTACGGTAGCAGCGAGTTGTAATCAGGTAAGGGTGAAAAACCTCTAAGAAGTGACTCTGAAGTGTATGGAAAAATGTTTCTACTACTTTATGATCATCTAAATGAAAAGGAAATTCTTGATTAAAACCTTTAAAGAAATGCCAATTAACTATCATTTTACCTTCAGAGTTCAAACATTGATAAAATTCTAATAATTGCTGGCTAGGATCTGACAGATGTTCTAAAACATCAAAACACAAAATCGTATCAAATTTCTCTTTTGTAGGCATTTCAAGAGCAAAAACTATTTTTTTATCCAGTCCCAGTTTCTCAGCTCGATACTGAACAAAATCACGATTGATCGGATTAATATCATAATAGATTACTTGCTCAACTTGTGAACAAAGAGCAGCGCCAAGGGCATGAGTTCCTATTCCACCACCAAAATCTAAAACTCGGCCTTGAGCATAATCTGCAATCAACCGTAACATATCTCCAATATACTCATGACTTGACAGATGCCAAGCCCCCAATTCAAATAAGTAAAGTTCTCCTACTTTATCACGATAGAAAGCACTTGCTTCTTGCCAATTAAAATCTTTGTGTCCTAAGTTTTTTATTTCTTCTTGTGCTGCTGCTAACTTTGTCTCTACGGTTTCTGGTTCTAAATGTAAAAAACCTTGTAGATGATGCTTGAAGTGAAATGAATTTTCTAAAAAGCTGCTTAAAAAAGAAGCCCTGGTAGAGTTTCCCATAAAAATTGTGTCAAAATGTAAATAGATATATTATACAATAAATGTCTACCTGCTTAACTTATTATCATTCGTAAAGATTGAGGCAAAATGTAGTGTGTTTGAGCAATATTTTCTAAAATAGAAAAAATTTATCATGAAAATTACCTGAGTTACTGGAGGTTATATTCCTGCACCTCTGTTATCAAATTCTATTTGAACTCTGATGCAAAAATATAAATAATTTTTATATAAAATTTAACATCAAGTAGATACTCTTAACTATAAAGTGTTAATGAACTCAGAGATAAAATAAATATGGATAACTTCAATAACCCTTTATGAGAGTGTTGTTCTAAATGAAATTATTCAGATGGATGACTACGGTCATTGCAATGGTTGTCAAAAAGCCTTACATGGTTTTGAACCTTTGAAAATAGAGCAATTTAATTTTCATCGAATTGACTATACGAGGGTGTGGTTTAAGAAGGGTGAAGTGAGAAATGCCTAATAAATCTAAAAATTGGCATGAAAATTATGCTTTTCCAATCGCAATTTCAGAAATTTTTCCGCCAGCTGACCAATTCTGCTTTGCGGCTTTCAGTGATGGGAATTATTCTAAGTATATTTTTAATATTTTTATATGGTTGTCAGGGGACAGTTCAGAAGAATGACAGAGTAATTAATTTGAGTCTATGGCAATCAATCAATCCCCCTGCTAATCGGGATGTGTTTAACAAACTAGTAGATAAATTTAATCAAACTCATGCTGATGTTAAGGTGGAATCTATATTTATAGGTCAACCCCAATTGCCAAAAATATTAACAGCAGTTGTGGGCAATGCGCCCCCAGATATTCTGTCATTCTATCCTCAATTGACAGGTCAGTTTATGGAACTAGGGGCAATTCAACCTTTAGAAACATGGCTAGACAAATTACCACTGAAGTCAGAAATTAGCCCCAACCTATTGGAGGAATTAAAATTAGACGATCATCTTTGGTCAATCCCACTTTATAGTGCCAATTTAGGGATTTTTTACCGACCAAAACTTTTCCAAGCGGCGGGAATTACGCAAACTCCTAAGACTTGGGAAAAACTGAAGGAAGTTGCTAAAAAATTAACCATAGACCGGAATGGCGACAATCGACCCGAACAGTACGGAATTTTACTGCCTTTAGGGAAGGGAGATTGGACTGTCTTTAGTTGGTTCCCCTTTTTATTGAGCGCTGGCGGAGAAGTTGTTACCAATAACCATCCGAATTTGACGAATCCAGGTGCGATCGCAGCCTTACAATTTTGGCAAGACCTATTAAAAGATGGTTCTGCAACCCTTTCTCCTCCAGAGCGAGGTTATGAAGAAGACGCTTTTATCGCAGGTCGTGTTGCTATGCAGATTACAGGCCCTTGGACTTATATAATGAAGTCCAATGTTGACTTTGAAGTATTCCCCATACCTGCAAGTGTAAAACCTGCTACAGTGACAGCTACTGGAAACATGTATTTGATGAAGACTACCCCAGAAAGAGAGCAAGCCGCACTCAAATTTTTAGAGTATGTTTTAAGTGAAGAATTCCAAACAGAATGGAGTATTGGAACGGGTTTTTTACCAGTTAACCTCAAATCTGTCCAAAGTCAGGCTTATCAAGAATTTCTCCAGCAAAAACCTGTCTTGAAAGTCTTTATTGACCAAATGCCTGTATCAGGTTCTCGACCAATCATTCCTGGCTATAGTCGCTTGTCTGACAGTTTAGGTCGAGCCATCGAAGCCACGATGCTAGGTGCGTCTCCAGAAACAGCACTCAAACAAGCTCAAGCAAACCTTGATTCAATTTGGGATTCCCTACAATCTAGATGAAATCTAATAAGGCTTCCTTTTTACTTAAGTAAGCCGCCGGAAATAAATGTAACTATATTAAGAAGGGTAAAGGGTAAGGGGAAAAGGGAAAAACCTTTCCCCTTTAACATGAGTATCTTTCCCTATACAAAACTTTACATAGTTCGGTTTAATCGCGTCTAATTATAACGTGAGTTCGACAAGCCTTTTTTGACCTCTCCCCCAATCCCTCTTGGACACCCAGAGGGGAGCCAAGACCCTAATTTCTCGTTGCTCCTCCCTTTCACTGTGGGAGAGGTTCATCGAACTCACGTTAATTATACCAATTCAATTAATGATTGCAACACATCCTTGGGTAAAGACGCGATTCATCGCGTCTCTACAAATGGTCTATTTGTCGCATTCTTTTTTCCAATTGGTATTACTTAGCCTTGCAAAAACTAGGTTTCAAAACCGATGCTGAATTACGATCAACCAGAAATTCCACTTTGGCGATGTGAATTTCTTTTCAAGGTACACAAGCCGATTGCTGGTATAATCCCCAAAATTATTGCTGTAAATCCTTGTCCACTCCAATACAATATAAAGTTACGGTTTGTTTCTGGAATCAAATTTTGCACCAGAAAAAGCAACCAAACTAAAATAGTGATTAATAAAAAAGAGATTGAAGGCAGAAAATTCCACCACCAAACGCTAGCTGTATATCGCCTCAATACTAGCCATTGGCACATACCCAGCCAAATACCAGAAATAATATAAGCGATCGCAGACAAAAATCCCAAAATAAAAGTATCTTCAGAAGATGATGAGGCAATGGTTGAAATGTAGTTAATCCAGGCTGTAGAAACGCCGTTGGCAATCAGCCAACCAATACTAGTAGCAAATAACCACTGCCAACCTGGTAAATACCGATAAAGAACAAGGCTTTGGTCAGCAGCAAAAATCATTGCAAATACAACATTACTGAGACTTCTGACCAAAATGCTCCATGTTTGTGGTTGAGTAGCAGCGCTAGGTAAGAGACTGTAGAGAATAATTTTCTCTAAGGCGATACTGGCAACACCACCGACAACCCATCCGATGAGCGTCATTAAGGTAAACTGAATAAAGAACCTCTGTCGCTGCGATCGCGGAATCAAAAACTTTCCTAGATTAGGCTCGTTATTAGCAGATGCAAGATGATCGGGACTGTTAGAGTCAGTTTGCATAAGAAGTTAGGGGAGTGAGAGAATAGGGAGATCGCAAAGATAGGGGAACAGAGGGAGAATTAACTAATGCCCAATGCTCAATCTTCAATTAAATATTGATTCTTGTTTTACCCTATTTCTCAATCACCAGTCCCTATTTTCCATTCCCCACTCGCCACTCCCCACTTGCCACTTCCTCAAGGCGAGAATCTTATGTCAATAAGAACAGCCTATTCTCAATAAAATTTAATTAACCTATTCTTTTTGCTAAAGATTTAAGGGTAGTCCATCGTAGGCATCTCTTTGAGTCTGGGAAACTAAACCAAACAATATGTTGGTTCTTAACCTTGGTTGCGATCAAAAGTAATTTAGATGGGCTTGTCCTGCCCACTACAATTGCACAAGAGCCTTCACTTAATCTTTAAAGATATTTTAGTATATACACCGTATCTTTTGCGAGTTATAAAAATCAAAATAGGATTACAAAGCATCAAGAAAAATTTACATTTTTGAGCTTGTTTTACCCAACAACAGCCATATATAAAGACCTAATAATCTTTGTGGTTTTCTTCTAATTTGTTGGAGTAATGAAACCAGTTTTTCATAGCTAGGTTTCAATAAAAGTTCAGTCTTAATTATCTTTGTGTTCTTCAAGGTTTATTACTAGAATGCTGCAAAAAATCTCCTTAGCTTTACTCGGAATGACTGCTGTAGTCATGAGTGCGAATCCGGCTAGTGCCATAACTCTGCAAGTCAATAGTGGCCCGTTTTCTAGCTACGCTGATGCCAAAACTGTTACCTTTGACGATGGTACAGCAAATGATCCTAATGGATTTGTTACTTACTCTAATATTACTAGTAACATCGTTCAAGGTAGCGTATCTGGTCAATACGCCTCACCTTATGGAGATAACACCAAATTTCTCACAATTGCTCCCGTAGGTAGTAATGTCGCAGGCGACAGTGGTTTTGTCAATATTAACTTCAAACAAGCTGTTAATTACTTCGGTTTTTATGCAGGTTCATTAGATGATTACAACTTTGTTGACATTTACAAAGGCAATCAGTTGTTAAAGACTTTTAGTGGTGCAGATGTGCCAACTGCTATAGCTAATGGTAGTTGGACTAGCTCTCAAGCTAATATGTTTATCAATCTTGTAGCTGATACAGGAGAAACATTTGACCGAGTTGTGATGCGCTCAAATGGTGTTGCCTTTGAAACAGATAACCACGCCTATAGACTAGCCAGCGTTCCTGAACCTAGTGCGATGTTAGGTGTGGTAGCAATAGGTGCTTGTGGTATGATGTCGCTCTTCAAACGCTCACAACAGAAAGCGATAGTGAAAGGATAAATTTATCCAGTTACCTGTTCCAAAACCTTAAGGATGTGTCTCTATGCCATGCGTAGAGACACATTTTGTTATGCAGTTTTCCTCATACGTTCCCTTGATGCAGAAGTCAGAGGTGTATTGCTACGTGGTACTAGCCAAAAAAACAATAAATTGTAGCGCTTGCTGGCATTAATACTATAATCCAATAATCAAAATATTATAAAATATTACTATTATGCCCTGCTATTCACCTTTTCCTGAAAACCTGCTGGAAAAGCGTAATCCCAGAATGATAAGCTAAACAGTGGCATAAATAGGATGAAGTAATAAATGGGTGTTTATTCAACGACTCCTCATCTCTTACGGGCTGCTCGTGGTGAAGTAGTAGATCGTCCCCCTGTATGGATGATGCGACAAGCGGGACGATATATGAAAGCATATCGAGACTTAAGAGAAAAGTATCCTTCGTTTCGCGATCGCTCCGAAATTCCAGATGTAGCAATCGAAGTTTCCTTGCAACCGTGGAAAGCTTTCCAACCAGATGGAGTAATTTTATTTTCTGATATTGTCACCCCCTTACCTGGTTTGGGCATTGACATGGATATCGCCGAAGGTAAAGGGCCAATCATTCACTCGCCCCTCCGCACTCAAGAACAAATCGATGCTCTGCATCCTTTAGAACCAGAAGCAGCTCTACCATTTATCAAGACAATTTTGCAAGCGCTGCGTTCGGAAGTAGGCGATAAATCAACGGTTTTGGGCTTTGTGGGTGCGCCGTGGACGTTAGCAGCTTATGCAGTTGAAGGAAAAGGTTCTAAAACCTACTCCATCATCAAAAACATGGCATTTTCCGATCCGACGATATTGCATAAACTGTTAGCTAAATTAGCAGATGCGATCGCCATCTATGCCCGCTACCAAATTGACTGTGGCGCTCAAGTTGTGCAAATGTTCGATTCTTGGGCGGGTCAATTGAGTCCTCAAGATTATGACACCTTTGCTCTCCCCTATCAGCAGAGAGTTTTCCAGCAAGTTAAGCAAACCCACCCCGATACACCTTTGATTTTGTTAGTTAGCGGTAGTGCAGGTGTGTTGGAAAGAATGGGACAATCTGGGGCTGATATTGTCACTGTAGACTGGGCAGTGGATATGGCAGACGCAAGAGCCAGATTGGGTAAACAAATGAAAGTGCAAGGAAATCTTGACCCAGGCGTGTTATTCGGCTCTAAACAGTTTATCCGCGATCGCATTCTCGATACCGTTCGCAAAGCTGGTAATTGGGGTCATATTCTCAATCTCGGTCACGGTGTCTTACCAGAAACTCCAGAAGAAAATGTCGCTTTCTTCTTTGAAACAGCTAAGGAATTGAATCTTGCAGGAGTTAAGGGTTAGGAGTCATACAATTTTAGATTTTAGATTTTAGATTTTAGATTTTTCCTGCAATCTAAAATCCAAAATTCAAAATCTAAAATTTCCAGAGTTATCAGTTGCGATTCGGAACTTTTAACTTTATTATTAGTTCTTTGGTTTTAACTCCTAACGTTTTATAAATTCTTTATGAGCCAGAAGCGGATTTTAGTGACTGGTGCAAGTGGTTGTGTAGGTCATTATTTAACAGAAGCCTTAATTAAGGAAACAGATCACGAACTGTATCTACTAGTTAGGAACCCAAGCAAACTGCAAATTGATACCAAGGCTCGTTCAGGTATCAACGTTTTGCAAGGTGATATGCAAAATATTCGCCAGTTTGCTGATTTGCTATACACAATTGATACAGCCGTACTTACAGCCACAGCTTGGGGTGGCGAGCAAACATTTGATATTAATGTCGTCAAGACTATAGAGTTACTGGAACTGTTAGATCCAGAACGTTGCCAACAGGTAATTTATTTTTCAACAGCTAGCGTTTTGGATCGCTACAATCAACCATTAAAAGAAGCCGGGGAAATTGGAACAGATTATATCCGTTCTAAACATGAGTGCTTAGAGAAAAAAGACAAATTAGCGATCGCACCCAAAATTACCACAGTTTTTCCGACTGTAGTATTGGGTGGTGATGCGAATAAACCCTATTCTGCTGTGACATCTGGTATTACAGAAGTTACCAAATATATTAATTTGATTCGCTTTTTGAAAGCAGATGGTAGTTTTCACTTTATCCACGCACAAGATATTGCAACTGTAGTGCGATATTTGATTGATCGTCCTGCTAAAGATAATCAGCCACGTCGGCTTGTTTTAGGTCAAGCACCGTTAACTGCTAATCAAGCAGTAAAACAGGTTTGTGCTTATCTGGGCAAAAAGATTTACTTTCGCATTCCCATATCCATAGCATTAGCTAATTTGATTATTGTTCTGTTTCGCATTCGGATGGCTGCTTGGGATAGATTTTGCATGAACTATCGGCATTTTACATACGAAAAATTCATTAATCCTGATAGTTTCGGCTTGCCAAATTATTGTGCAACCATGACTGATGTTTTAAAAATTAGTGGCGTTGAACGGGCTGATAAATAGTCAATAATTCTTTGTCTCGTTCCCAGTATAAAAGGCTGTGCCTTTTGACTTGCGGCAGAGGTGCAATGATTTACATTTCTTGGTTCTATCTGGAAACGGGTTTTAATAAAAAGTCAATAACTCTTTATTTTCGTTAGAGTGGGATAACAATCAAAGTGTGAGGATTGATACTACATGCGAATCTTGTTAGTGTATCCAATATTTCCCAAAACCTTTTGGTCTTATGAGAAAATCCTAGAGTTAGTCGATCGCAAGGTTTTATTACCACCTCTGGGTTTAGTAACAGTAGCGGCGATTTTGCCCCAAGAATGGGAATTTAAGCTGGTAGATCGCAACATCCGCCCAGCAACAGAAGCAGAGTGGGCATGGGCAGATGTGGTAATCCTCTCTGCGATGATTGTCCAGAAACAAGATTTACTTGAACAAATCCAGGAAGCTAAAAAACGTGGCAAGTTAGTCGCAGTTGGCGGCCCTTACCCCACCTCTGTACCTCATGAAGTTGAGAATGTTGGCGCAGATTTTCTGATTCTGGATGAAGGGGAAATCACGCTGCCCATGTTTATTGAGGCAATAAAAAGAGGAGACACATCTGGCACTTTCCGCGCCACAGAAAAACCTGATGTGACAAGCACACCAATACCTCGCTTTGATTTATTAGAATTGAATGCTTATGACATGATGTCAGTGCAGTTTTCGCGCGGGTGTCCCTTCCAGTGCGAATTTTGCGACATTATTGTTCTCTACGGGCGCAAACCGCGCACCAAAACCCCAGCCCAACTTTTAGCAGAATTAGATTATCTCTATGAACTGGGTTGGCGGCGGGGTGTGTTCATGGTGGATGACAACTTTATTGGCAACAAGCGAAATGTAAAATTGTTGCTGAAAGAGTTAAAAGTCTGGATGGCAGAACATAAGTATCCCTTCCGATTTGACACGGAAGCTTCAGTTGACTTGGCACAAGATCCAGAAATGTTGGAGTTGATGGTTGAGTGCGGTTTCTCGGCGGTGTTTTTGGGAATCGAAACACCGGATGAGGATAGTTTGCAAATGACTAAGAAGTTTCAAAATACTCGCAGTTCTCTAACTGAGGCAGTGCAAACTATTACTAAAGCGGGATTGCGCCCAATGGCTGGGTTTATTATCGGGTTTGATGGCGAAAAAGCAGGTGCAGGCGATCGCATTGTCCGCTTTGCAGAACAAGCAGCAATTCCCTCAACCACCTTTGCCATGTTGCAAGCGTTACCTAATACTGCACTTTGGCATCGCCTGAAAAAGGAAGGACGACTCCGGGAAAATCAAGATGGCAACATCAACCAAACAACATTGATGAACTTCCTGCCTACCCGTCCCCTGGAAGAACTAGCCAGAGAATATATTGAGGCATTCTGTACTTTATACGACCCAGTACAATATTTGGATCGTACCTATCGCTGCTTCTTGATGATGGGCTTGCCGAGTTGGAAAGCGCCAGCGAAAATGCCAGAGTGGGTAGTTATAAAAGCGTTGCTGATTGTGATTTGGCGACAAGGAATCAAACGGGAAACCCGTTGGAAATTCTGGCATCATTTATTTAGCATTCTCAAACGTAACCCTGGAGTTATTGAACATTACATCGCCGTTTGTGCCCACAATGAGCATTTTCTAGAGTATCGCCAAATTGTGCGCGATCAAATTGAAAGTCAGCTAGCTGAGTATTTGGCACAAGGTGCAGAAAAACCTTATGTGCTAGTTAAGGAAAAAGCTGAAGCAGTAGTTAGTTAAATGTAGTAACGGTTAATAGGTAAAAGTGAAAAAATTACTTATTAGCCGTTATTAAAACCAGTATGCTATTCAAAGTATGATAGTTATAAAGTGTGCGTTAGCCTTTGGTGTAACACACCCTATAAAAACTATTTTGCTTTTGCAATCCCAGTTATTTCAAAAATTAGCTCTGCTGCTTTACTGATTAACGAAGTGTTAATTTCAAGTTGATAAGTCTCCTCTTTTAAAACCTCTATCACAACTTTACTGAAATCTGCGTTACCTTTCCTCGCACCCAAACCATTAATTGCACATTCAATTTGCCTCACACCACAACTTAAAGCAATGAGTGAATTATCTACCGCCATACCCAAATCATCATGGCAGTGTACTGAAACAACAGCTTCATCAATATTGGATACTTGATTAAAAATCATTTGCAGAAGTTGTGAAAACTCTTCTGGCGATGCCAAACCTAAGCTATCAGGAATACTAACAGTAGTAGCACCACTATTGATTGCAGTTTCAATAGATTTACACAAAAAACCTGGCTCACTTCTGGGGGCATCAAAAGCGCTCCATTCTACATCATCACAGTAATTGCGTGCTAGAGAAACACTTTTTTTGATTGTTGCTAATACTTCTTCTGTGCTTAATTTAGATTGATTTTTAATATTTACCGGAGTATAAGTGTGAATTCTACCTCTAATTGCTGGTTTAATTGCTTCAGCAAGAGTGATTATTTCATTAGGATTAGAACTAGCTAGCCCACAAATAATAGAATTTTTAATTATTTTAGAAATATGAAAGACTTCATCAAAATCTTTTTGAGAAATTGCTGGATAACCAACTTCAATAATATCTACTCCCATTTCTTCGAGTAATTGGGAGATAGCAATTTTTTGTTGCAAATTCATCTTTACACCAGGCGTCAATTCTCCATCACGCATGGTGGTATCAAAAATAATTACTTTGTGATTATTTCCTGACATATTGGCTAGAGATAGCGATCGCTTACATCAAATGCAATATTAAGGGATATCCTCACTTAAGAAAACTATCTCTAAATCTCGATAACCACTGACAATACGTACAACTTCCACACCGCCATCAATGGAACGATAAAATATTAAATAATCTTCTACTGGAAAACTCCGTAAACCACTGGCAAAATTATCGCAACTTTGCCCTATATTAGGAAAATCAGCCAACAGTTTACACTGCTGTTTAATTTTTTTGTTGAGTCTTCAAGCCGCATCAGGATTGTAGCGGATAATATAGCGATTAATCTCTTTGAAGTCTTGCTTGGCTGGAATTGTTAAAACATACCGACTCATTATTTAGCGGCCTCAGCTTGTTGCATTTGAGCTTCAGCACGTCGGATATCTTCTTCAATTTCTGCAAATACCTCTTCACCATCAATTACTTCACCACGCTCTGATGCTTCAAGACCTTCTTGGATTTTAGCTTTCAATTCTGCTAGACGTTGTTCTTGAACGCGAGCGCGTTCATCTAGCAATCTCAATGCTTCGCCCATCACCTCACTCACTGAGTGGTATCGACCACTATTAACCTTATCCTTAACCAACTGCTCCAGTTCTGGGGTCAAAGATACATTCACAACTATTACCTCATTCCATTTACTCTATATAGTAACCGAAAGCAATTGGAGCAAGGCTAAAATAATTCGTAATTGATAATACTAACCTGTAGCGATTATTACTAATGACAAATGACAAATGACAAATGACAAATTAGTTAATTCGCGGCTGTTTGGGCTTCCTGATAAATTATTTCTTGAAACTGGATCATATCTTTTTGGGGATCGGCGTGGCTAACTTTCACGACTATTTGTTCGCCCAACTTCACAGAACGTTTGAAAGCCATTGGCAACTGTAAGCCCAAATCTTCTAACAAAATTAGGGCTAAGTTGCTGTCTTCTCGCAACCACATCAACACTGTCACATCCCAAGTTTCCTCTGGATGACGGCGTAAATACTCTAGTGCATAATATCTATTAGTTTGTCGTTCCACCATTGTCACCTCTTGGGTGATGCTGGTGACAGTCATCATCACTTCTTTAAGTTGATCTGCGGAAAATGGCAGAACTTCACCCCGCAAATGAGCTTTAATTTGAAAGTGGGTGAGTAAGTCACTGTAGCGGCGGATGGGAGAAGTTGCTTGGGTGTAAGTATCCAAGCCCAAACCAGCATGGCGCAAAGGCGTAATGCTCATTTCACTCTTGGGCATACAACGACGCATGGCGCAAGCGCGAACGAATCCGGCTGGAAGTAGCAGCAATTCCTCATCTGGAGGTAATTCTGGTTGCGGTTGACCGCGAAAGGGCAAAGGTATGTTATGAGTTTTACCATAACGAGCCGCAACTTCACCGGCAACAATCATCATTTCTGCTACCAGTTGCCGCGATGGGGAATCGTCCAAAATATCAATGTGGATCTCCTCGCCTTTGACTTTGATCGTCGCTTCCGGCATAGTGATGCTAATTGCCCCTTGAGCGTAACGCCAAGCTTTGCGTTTTTGTGCCCAAGTTGCGATCGCCGCAATTTCTGGTTCTGCTTGTACCCGTAATTGCAGCATTTCATCTACATCTTCGTAGGTGAGGCGATAAGTCGGCTTAATTAAGCTGGTGTGAATGCTGTAATCTTCTACTCCCCCAGTTGTCCCTAAAATAATCCCGAAACTGAGAGCACAACAAACCTTTCCCTGGATCAGACTCATTGGCCCAGTTGCCAATACCTCTGGAAACATGGGAATCATTCCCGTCGGTAAATAAACTGTACTACCGCGCTTTCTGGCTTCCAAATCTAATTCATCTTCCGGCACTAACCATCTAGTAGGATCGGCGATATGCACCCACAGGCGTTCCCGTCCATCGGGTAGTACTTCCCAACTTAGACCATCGTCGATCTCTGTGGTAGTTTCATCATCAATGGTGTAAACCTTCAGGTGAGTCAGATCAAGGCGGTTTGTATCTGAGTCAATCGGCGGGAAATCCAAACGCTGTTGCGCCACTTCTAATACCTTATGAGGAAATTGGATCGGAATTGAAGAACGCCGCAGGAACAAGTTTTCATTAGGACTCCAGCAACCCAAATCAACTAATAGTTGAAAGGCTCCTTGGGGTGTTGTAGGTCGTCCCAGCATGGTCATAGTTTCTAATACTGGAGCGCTGGGCGGATAAGCGCGAGCCAAGGAGTCATAGTTAACCCCCGTCCGCACCGTGTCAGCTATTAGCGCCGCGTATTTTTCTAGTCCTTCTAAGCGTTGGCGATCGTGGCGCTGCCACTCTACTGCTTCACCTTTGAGCGCCTGCTCTACACGAGCTAAAAATTCCTGCTGTCCTTTAGCTTTTAGTGCCTCTACTTCCAGTTGGTGCTTGCGTTCTGCCACTTGAGCAGCAGTTCTCGGCTCGTAAGCGTCTCCTTTTTGCTTGAAATAAAGTTTGTCGTCTGATAACAAGCAATAGGCGGCGTAACAAGCAGGCGCGGCTGATTCTGAAAATAGCAGATTCGCCATTTGGTCTGGGGTAACTGTTTCCCCATCTTCAACCAATAATTCCCAAGCCACTTCTAAACTAGATGGGTCTAAATAAGGCTTGACCTGCTCGAGAAAATTGGCAATCTCAGAGGGCTTGTAAGTCTCTTTGGTAACTGTATAGGTTATTTGTCTAGGCGCGAGGCTGTGGGATTGACCACGATCGTCTACGACAAACCAGCGGGTTTTACCGTCTGGACGTTCTACGATGCCCAGACGGCGATCGCCTTGAACCCTAAATTCAACTAGCGTCCCCTTCTCCACAACTCTCGCACTCTAATAATTTTAGATTTTAGATTTTGGTCGCACCTTTGGTGCGCTGGAAGCGCAACTTAGATTTTGGTGAAGCAGCGCGGTCTTGGGGGTTTCCCCCATGAGCGACTGCTGAACCCAAAGGGATATTATAACCGACAGCTATTAAATCCTAAGTCCAAGGGTTTTTCATGCAGCAATCTATTTTACACTCTCTGATTCAGATTTCAGATTTTGGACATTCTCTTTAAATAATCCAAAATCTAAAATTCCAAATCCAAAACTGTTTTAGCCTTCCGCATTGATAAATGGCAACAAAGCCACAATCCGCGAACGTTTAATTGCTAATGTCAACTCTCGCTGTTGCTGAGACGTAAGCCCGGTAATCCGACGTGGCAGTATCTTTCCCCGCTCGGTGACAAACTTACGCAGTAAATCAACATCTTTATAATCGATTGGTTCTCCTGGCTTGATCGGAGAAAGGCGACGACGGAAATAACTCATCTCTACTTAATTTCCTTGTGAACGGTATGTTTATTGCAGTGGGTGCAGAACTTTTTCAGTTCTAGCCTGTTGGTGGTGTTGCGGCGATTCTTGGTACTGGTATAACGGTTAACACCAGCAGAACGCTTATCTGGATTTGTCCGGCACTCAGTACACTCTAGTGTGATAATAATGCGGGCACCTTTACTCTTAGCCATAATCTTACAAACAGTGAAGCCTGAAGAGAATTAACACAAATGACTATCTTCTCACATTCCGCCGTATATTTTCAACTAATCTTTTAACTTTTATATCGAGCGAGTAGCCACGACGCGACGAAACGATGAAAGTTCCACAATAGCGATCGTGTAAAGCCTGCCGCATCTGGGTATCAGAGAAGGCTGTCCCGCAATCAATTGCTAGGGGAATTACTAGCAGTATAGCAGTGGGATTGGCTCTAATATTGCTCAGGGCAATTGACACTAACAAAGCACCCAAGCCAATAATCGCCTCTCGCTTCACTAGTGAAAGCAAATCGGGAATTCTGCCCACTACTTCCCCATCTTCGACTTCCAACACCTTTAAATCGAACGCCCAACGCCCTAAACTTTGCCCTTGATTGTTGTATACCACCACTACCCGCAAAAACAGCCAAAGTATGACAAAAACTAAGATTTCAAGAAATTGAATCCCGATATCGCTGCCTCCCAGTAGGGAACTGACTAACCAGACACCAAGGAAATCAAGTCCCAATGCCATACCTCGCCGCCCAATCTCAGCTTTGGGATAGTGTTTTTGGGGAAGTCGTTCGATAGTCATACAAAATAAGTATTTTATTTAGGGGTTGGGAAGTAGCGATCGCTCCTGTTTTTAATATATTAGGACTTACGCACTATACAAATTTATTATCTTGTAAATCAACGAAAATACGTATTTTCAGCCTTTGAGCGATTATCCTTTGATAAATAGTCCTGCCTAAAAAGTATAGAAAAATCAAGGTTTAATGCCTGAAATCCATATTCAAATATTTGGTATTTTCTGTCAAAGCTTAAGTTTTATATATAGCTAGCAATCTTATTTTAGTTATGAAAATTATCGATCCACAACCGTGTTTAGAGTCTCGCAGATAAGCCGCCAAGCGTAATGTATCCTTAGAGAAGAGTGCCAAATTGCAATTAATACTATAAGACTAATATTTTGTTTTGGAAATAAATATAAGGTGGATGAGCGCAAAAAACTACGTGTTTTTCTTAGATATTGGTGTATTATACTTTGATAATATACCTCATAAAAATACTTAAATTTTTCATAAATAGTCTACGAATCATATAGTAATATTGGTAATATTTCTGAGACGTTCTCTAAATATAAAAAATGTTTGAATCCTTCAAAAAAGATTTTATATCTATTTTTTAGGTGATTTCAATCGATTCGCAAACGCCATATTGTGAAGTTACTGCAAATCTTAAAAATTTTGTTCATGCTTAATTTATTCTTTGGGTATATTGAAATTAGATAATTAGTTAAATAAGTAATTTTAAATATTTTTTTATAATTACAAACTTATTTACTAGTATTGTATGTTAATACTTTCATCTGAATAATTGAGATATCAGAAGCGGAGCCGGAGACGTTTCCGTTAGCTCCAGTCAGAATTCAATATAAATTCTGTAAGAGTGGGTGACGAATATTGATTAAAAGCGAGTGGAATAGTGGGCGAAAAAAATTAATATAGTCTCACCTTAAAACTTTATCCTTTGATGGTAGAGTATTCACCACTTCTAAATTTTGTATTCTGACTCCTATTTGATTAATACTGCCATGTTCTTCAATCGTGTATCGGGTAATGAAATTAGTTTAGAGCAAATTATTCATCAAATTAGAAAGCTGACTGTGCGAATACATCAGTCATTTGAATTGGTGGAAATTCTCAAGGTAGTCGTCACCGAAGTTAGGACAACTTTAGATAGCGATCGCACTATTATTTATCGCTTCTTACCTAATGGAGATGGAGTAGTCGTTGAAGAATCTGTCAACCCAGAATGGATGCCAATTCAGGGACAATTAATTTACGATCCTTGCTTTAATGCCCAATGGGTAAAGCAATATCAACAGGGACGAATAGGTGTGATTGAAGATATTGATACTAAACCACTCGCTCCCTGTTACAAACAGCTATTAACCAAGTTACAGATTCGAGCCAATTTAGTAGTACCAATTTTAGTAAATAATCAGAAACTGTCTGGAAATTCTACCTCATCTCCTCAGTTGTGGGGTTTACTAATTACTCATCAGTGCAGTAGTCCTCGCCAATGGAGTTGTTTAGAAATTGAATTTCTACAACTGGTAGCAACACAACTGGGAATCGCCCTTCAACAATCTGCTATCAAAGAACGCCAGCGTGTGGAAGACGAGTTGCGCTGGCAGCAAGCTTTGCTGCGCTCCATGACAGATACTTCTTTGTTGGGATTCTATGTTGTTGACAATCGTACAGATAAAATTCTTTATTTTAACGATCGCTTCTGTGAAATTTGGGGTATTAAGCATTTGAAAACCCAGATGCAAATTGGCGAGTTGAAAAACAATGACATAATTCCCGATTGTCTACCTTTAATTGCAGATTTAACAGCATTTGCTGAATCCTGTAAACCGTTACAGTCTGAGGAGAATCGTTCCATAGTTGAGGATGAAATTTTATTTGTAGATGGCCGCACGATTCGGCGTTTCTCCAGCCAGATTCGGGATATTCAAGATCGGTACTTTGGCAGGTTATATATTTTTGAAGACATCAGCGATCGCTTACGTACAGAAATCGCACTCAGAGAAAGCGAAGAACGTTATCGTTCTGTCATTACAGCAATGGCAGAAGGTATCGTACTGCAACAAGCTGATGGATGCATTACTGCTTGTAACGAAAGAGCAGAAAAAATTTTGGGGCTAAATACTGAGCAAATGATGGGGCGAACTTCTATCGATCCGCGATGGAGAGCCATTCATGAAGATGGTACTCCTTTTCCAGGAGAAAACCATCCCGCCATCGTTACTTTACACACCGGACAACCACAATTTAATGTTGTTATGGGAGTTCATAAACCTGATGGCAGCTTAACTTGGATTTCTATTAATTCTCAACCATTGTTTCGACTCAATGAATTAAAACCCTATGCAGTGGTTGCCTCATTTACAGATATCACAGCACGGAAACAGATTGAACTTGCACTGCAAAACCAGGCAGAACGAGAACGTATGGTTTTTGCGATCGCTCAACACATCCGCCAGTCGTTAGATTTAGATGAAATTTTGAATACAACCGTTGCCGATGTGCGACATTTTCTGCAAACCGATCGCGTGATTATTTACCGCCTGAATAGCAATTGGAGTGGTACCGTCATCACAGAGTCTGTGGCAGAAGGCTGGAAGTCAATCCTGAATATGGAAATTACAGACACCTATTTTGTCGAGACACAGGGACAGTCCTATCAACAGGGTACGATCAAGGTTACTCCAGACATCTACATCGGCGGATTAACTGCTTGTCATCTAGAGTTATTGGAACAGTTGCAAGTCAGAGCCAAGCTGGTTGTACCAATTTTACAAGGCGATGGTCTTTGGGGTTTGTTAATTGCACATCATTGCCGCGCTCCTCGTGAGTGGCAACTTTGGGAAAGTGAACTACTTAAGCAATTAGCAACACAAGTAGCAATTGCCATCCAGCAATCACAACTTTGTCAACAGTTACAGCTTGCCAATCAGCAGTTAGAAAATCTCGCTATGGTCGATCAATTAACTCAGATTGCCAATCGACGAGTTTTTGATATCAACCTGAATCACATCTGGCACGATCTCTTACGAAAGAAATCTTTTCTTTCATTACTCCTATGTGACATTGATTATTTCAAGCAATATAACGATACCTATGGTCATGCTGCTGGAGACACTTGTTTAACCCTTGTTGCCCAAACTCTCAAACGAACTGTCAAACGTTCTACAGATTTGGTTGCTCGTTATGGAGGAGAAGAATTTGCTGTCATCTTACCAGACTCTGACAGGAATGGGGCTATCCGTGTTGCCAAACAAATTCATGAAGCTATTCAACAGATGAATATTTCGCATACTGCATCGCCTGTAAAGCAATGTATCACACTGAGTATAGGAATTGCGGCAGTAATACCTGTTACTGATTTGGTTACTCTCGATCTAATCAAAGCAGCTGATCAAGCTCTCTACCAAGCAAAAGCACAAGGGCGTAATCGTTCATTTGTAGATAAGCTTTACTTTTAGTATAACTCACCATAAATAAGGTACAAAATTCACTTTTTGAATGAAACTTGTCTAGTAGGATTACAGTTTTTATTTCCGACCCCTTTTCGCGGTAATGTGTACTAAGAAAAGGTAAAATCTTTGCTTGAACTATTTTAATTAATTTGGAAGTTGTATCGATGACACATCTGTTTATTAAAACAGCTATGAGGATGGTGGCAACTACTAGTTTAGTGTTAGCGATCGCTATAACCACCAACAACCTGGCTCATGCTGCTGAGTTTAACTTTAATTGGAAAGGAGACACTGGTTATTCAGCGAAAGGTTCATTTAACTACGATGCAACAACTGCTCCCAGCATCATTTCTGAAGCTGGTTTGGGAACTACGAAGAACTTACAGTCTCTCTCAATTTCCTTTTTTGATCCCTTGAGTAATCTGATAAATAGTTTCACTCCAGTGCTTGGCGGGGTATCTAACTACGGCTTTTTGAGATTCAACTTTGATAGCACTACCGAGCAAATCTTTGGCCCCTTTGATGTTGGCAAGGATGATGAGCTTCCTGGCGACACATGGCTTAATAATAATCTCGCGCTTATAGATGAAGGTTTTAGTGATGAGGTTTTAACAAAAGAATTTGGTTTTAATAATAGAGATGCAGCAGGCACAAAGCAAATCCTAGATTTAAGTAACAATTCGGTTCAGGTATCCAAAGTCCCCGAAGGAAGCATAATTATCGGTTTACTCACAGTGTGTAGTTTGGGATTTACCCTCAAGCAGAAATCAATCCAAAATCCAAAATCTAAAATTGGTCAGTGTTAGTTTACAGGGATAAAGAAAAAAGTCGGAGGCGATCGCTATGTTATCAGTCAGCGATGCACAAGCAATTATTTTAAATTTGGTGCAGCCGTTGGATCGTCAACGGGATACAGAAGTTGTAGATTTATTGACAGCAGATAGTCGCATTTTGGCAACTCCTGTCACCAGTCCGCTAGATTTTCCTCATTGGGATAATTCGGCAATGGATGGCTACGCAGTTCGCTACGAAGATGTACAGCACTCCAGCACCAAACAACCAACCGTTTTAGAAATTGTTGAGGAAATTCCGGCTGGGTATCAGCCCAAGTCTACGATTCAACCAGGGCAAGCCGCACGAATTTTCACAGGTGCGGTAATCCCAGCAGGTGCGGATACTGTAGTCATGCAAGAGAAAACACGCCGCGAGGAAAACCGCGTGTATATCCTGGATGCACCAAAATCACAAGAATTTGTTAGACACAAAGCATCTTTTTATCAAGCTGGAACACAACTACTACCAGCAGGAATTAAGTTAAATGCCTCAGAAATTGCCGTATTGGCAGCAGCACAGTGTCCGCAATTAACTGTTTACCGCCGTCCGCGTGTGGCAATTTTTTCCACTGGTGATGAGTTGGTAACAATCGATCAACCCTTGCAACCAGGGCAAATTGTGGATTCTAATCAGTATGCACTGGCAGCGTTGGTGAGACAAAGTGGCGCAGAACCGTTAATTTTAGGCATTGTAAAAGACGATCCAGTTGCTTTGGAGAAAGTTATTACTCACGCTGTTGCGATCGCTGATATAGTTCTCTCTTCTGGTGGCGTCTCAGTGGGAGATTATGACTATGTTGACAAAATTCTAGAGTCACTAAAAGCAAAAATCCACATTCGGGCTGTGGAAATCAGTCCAGGAAAACCCATTACTGTCGCCACTTTCCCCAGTACAGACGCGATTAATCGCGTCTCTCCACATTCAGCACTATACTTTGGTTTACCAGGAAACCCTGCTGCGGTGTTGGTGACATTTTGGCGATTTGTGCTACCAGCAATCAAGAAACTTTCAGGAATGACTGAAGGTTGGGAACCAGCATTTTTGAAAGTGCGATCACATGATGAATTGCGATCGAATGGTAAACGTGAAACTTACCTTTGGGGTAAATTGCATTTAATTGATGGAGTTTATGAATTTCACAAAGCTGGTGGTAGTCACAGTTCCGGCAATTTAATTAATTTAGCTCAAACCAATGCTTTAGCGGTTCTCCCAGTGGGTCAAACATTAATTTCGCCACAAGAAGAAGTGCAAGTTTTACAGCTTTGTAATTCGTAATTCGTAATTCGTAATACTCGTCTTTGGCGAGTATTACGAATTATTTAAAATATCTGCTCAAAAGCCTCAATCAAACTGTTAACTTCTTCAAGGGTATTGTAATGCACCATACTTACCCGGACTATTCCACCTTGCGATGCTAACCCCAAGTATTCAATCAGCCGTTTAGCATAAAAGTCGCCATAGCGAATCCCAATATAATGTTGGTCAACTTTTGCCGGAATGGTTGAGCTATTTATTCCATCGACAACAAAAGATACAGTTGGTACACGGGTTTGGCGGTCAGCCTTTGATTGACCAATTACTCGCACATTAGGCTTACTGTTGAGGTAATTTAGGAGGCGATCGCTAATATGTTCTTCATGTATGCTAATTAAATCAAATGCTTGCACCATTTGATTTCTCAAATCAGGTGCAGTTTCATTCCCATAGTGCAACTGTGCTAATTCACTTAAATAATCACATAAACCTAACATTCCATAACTTAATTCAAAATTGACATTCCCTAATTGAAATTTATAAGGTATATCTGTCTGGTCAATAAAATAATGGTTAAGACCAGGCAATCTTAATAAATGTTCTTCTTTGCCATAAAGTAAGGCATGATGTGACCCATAGACTTTATAAAAACTCAAAGTATAAAAATCAACATCTAAATCTTGGACATCAACTAATCTGTGGGGTGCATAAGCTACACCATCTACACAAATCATAGCGTTGCGATCGTGTACGAATGCAGCAATTTCTTTGATCGGGTTGATGGTTCCCAGGACATTAGAAGCATGAGTCAAGGCTACCAGTTTTGTGCGCTGACTCATTAATGGTTCTAAATCTGCTAAATGAAGTTCCAAAGTATCTGGGCGAACTTTCCACACTTTAACCTTAATTCCTTGTTTTTCAAGAGCTACCCAAGCACCAATATTGGCCTCATGGTCGCAATTAGTAACAATCACTTCATCACCAGGTGTGAAGGTTTGACCCAGACAAATTGAAAGAACTTTCAACATCATTGTAGTAGATGGCCCCATGACCACTTCTTTATAAGAATTGGCATTAATGAAAGTAGCCATTCCCTTAGTTGCTAAAGCCAATCGTTCTCCAGCCAATTGAGAAACCCCATAAGAAGCTCCCAACTGGACATCAGAAGTTAAGAGAAATTCGCTAATTCTATCGACTACCTTTTTCAGAGTTTGTGATCCGCCAGCATTATCAAAAAAAGTCCATTCACCAGCTAGAGCCGGAAAATATTGACGAACTTTATCAAGATTCAGGAGCATAATATAAGTTTTCTAGAGAATGTTCTTTACCCTAGCCTACCTTCTGACAAGTCGCCCAGAGAACATCTAGATGCTATTTTGGATACAGCTTGCCAGCCTTCTTTCTCCAGATATCTGGTGAAAATGTAGACAGAGCTAGCACTGCTAGTTCTCTACAAGGGTTCATAATGATGTATATTTAATTTCACCAGATGTTTTCTGCAAGAATCTATCTAGAGAGGGTATACTTAGATCCATGAATAACATCTTACTGAGATATCTAACTTCTAGTAACGGTTAATGTCTTGATTCTTCACAATTCTCGCCAATTTTCTTTGATAAGTTTAAGGGAGAGACAAAGCAACTATTGTTTTGATTCTTAATTCCTTGATTGAAAATAAAGGAACGACCTATGAATACTACCGTTAAATACGACATTGAGGTTATCAAGGAAGAAGCACTTCAACTTGTTAAAAAGGGACTTCTTAACCGTCAGCACCCAATTTATACCATCTGTAAATATATTCCTCATCGTGACTGGGTTAATTTTGAACTTGAGTTAGAAAAAAATGAATTTCTACTCAGAGATAGAATTATCGACCTATTGAATCAAGAATCGTGGGAAGATGATTGAGGCTGCATTTATAAGCTGAAGTAAATTAGCTAAATCCCAATAAAATTAAAAATTAAAAATTAATTTTTCAACCTTAAAAACCCTCGAATTAAGTTGAGGGTTATAAATAAGAGATTATTAAAATCATCAAGAAATCTTGATGGATAGCTTAGGTGCTTGAAAAAGCATAGCAATAATTCTCTGTTAAAGATTACACTAACGGTAGGCTTTGTATTTCGACTCCGGCTCCATCGAGCGACTTGTACTGAGTTTCGACACTTCGACTACGCTCAGTGCATCGCTACGCGGTAATCGAGCGACTTGCACTGAGCGGCGCCGAAG
Organism: Nostoc sp. DedQUE02; assembly: GCF_034531035.1. Classification (NCBI taxonomy): domain Bacteria; kingdom Bacillati; phylum Cyanobacteriota; class Cyanophyceae; order Nostocales; family Nostocaceae; genus Nostoc; species Nostoc sp. DedQUE02. The sequence continues at coordinate 51,211 of NZ_JAVRBY020000021.1, forward strand.
TGAGTCGAGATTCAACTATCGCGTAGTCGAAGTAAGTCGAGATGCTCAACACAAGTCTGTGTAGCCGCGACTTGCAGTCGCTAACATAAGTAATACCTCTTAGAGTTGTCTTTTAAGTTTGAAATAATCACCTCTCCTAAACTTACATACTCAAAATTGAAATACTTTTGTATATCCATAACTTGTGTAAATGAATTATTGGCTCATGAAATCAGAACCAGAAGTCTATAGTATTGCTGACCTTCAACAGCAAAGCGAGACTATCTGGGACGGAGTTCGCAATTATCAAGCTCGCAACTTTTTACGCCAAATGCATGAAGGAGACTTAGCTTTTTTTTATCATTCCAACACTAATCTTCCCGGTATTGCTGGGTTAATGCGTGTAGTAAAAAAAGATATTGCTGACCCGACCCAGTTTGAACCAAAAAGTAAATACTACGACCCGAAATCAAGTTCCGAATCCCCTCGTTGGCAAACAGTTGTAGTGGAATTCGTTGAGACTTTTTCTAACCCCATTTTGCTATCAATACTCAAAGAAGAGTTTAGCGCCGAAGAGTTAATGTTAGTGAGACAAGGAAATCGCTTATCGGTGATGCCTGTCCCTGAAGCTGTAGCTTTGAAGATTTTGGCTATGAAAACCGCTACGCTAACGTGATTCGTAAAATATTTTGAAGGAAGATTGATTAACTAGACATAATATGATTTATTATTGCCTATTTATTTAGTTCACGTCCATTGCACTGGATCTAATTGATAGTAACGTTGTAGTTGCTCATAAAGTGCCGGATGCTTAGACAGCAATTGGTGTGGTTTCTCAAAGAATGTCTCAGTTGCTACGGCGAAGAATTCTGCGGGATTCGTTGCGCCATAGCTATCCATTACCGTCTTTGCACCTTGTAGAACATCATTACAAAGTTGCTGATATGCTTCTGTCATCACCTTCGCCCAAATAGCATAGTCTGAGTTGTGTTGCAGTATCGGAACTCCTTCAGCTTTACCATCTTCTTGATCTAACTGATGGGCAAATTCATGAAGCACAACATTACGTCCATCCCTCCAGTTATTAATGTCTTGTTTGACTTGTTCCCAAGACAATACTACTTGGTCATTTGTCCATGATTCACCTAGTCTTGCTACACGCCTTTCCTCAACAACATATTTTCCAATGGAAGTTGTTTCCTGAACAAAATAAGCGTTAGGATACACCAGAATTGAACGAAGTCTGGGGAAGTATTGCCCACGTTCATTTAATAGAAGTAAACAGGCGATCGCAGCAAGAGTCAGTTTCATTTCCTCCGTTACCTGTAATCCTTTACAACCAATAAATTGCTTTTCTGCTAAAAATACTTGAATATGTCCCTGAAGTCGTCTGATTTCATTGGGAGAGAGACACAGATAAATAGGAAGATTATTCTCAATAATTGCATTCCACAGTGGAGGAAAAGGACGGTGTTTGAAACGGTTTCTTCGCCTTTTGACTAGAACAGGATTGATTAAAATCCCGGTAAGAATCAGCCCAACAATGAGAAATACAACTATTGTTTGAATCATTGACTTCTAAGCAGGTTACATATTTTAGTCACTGTAAAACAGAAAATTTAGATAACATAATTATTCTTGTTGCGTTTCAATAACTAAATTTAAATGGGGTTTTTCTCTCTTTTCTAAAGTTTACTAATTTCACATACAGCAGATTTCAAGTTAGTGAAGTACATAAGCTAAGTCCCAAAGGCAGATATAAAGCCTGTTTTACTTCTGAATTCTGGCTCCTGTTAGCGGATAGCTAAGGTTTAGCCCATACTGAATTATGCTGTATCACCACTATTGGATCAGAATTATGCAAGATTGAACTTTGGTAGAAAGGGTTTTTTGAAGTCCTTGCTCAACTTTGCTAATCAGTTTATCAAAAGCCTCTTGATCTGCTGTTAGTTGTTCTTGAAGAACTTTCTCTAACTCAGGCTTTATTTGCTCACACATATCCTCGATTTTTCTATCACTCAAAAAACTAGAACGAACCCAACTAGGTACATCCACATTTGTCTTGATTACTTCTTGAACACTCTTGCGATTTAGCTCCATTCCTGCCGCCATCACCGAAGCCCCATATACTAGTGCAATCGGCCAGGTTAAATGTCCAGTTAATATAAGAGTGATGATGCTAGCTACAGTGCCTCCACCAATTACTACATTGACAATAAAGCCCACTGTCTCAGCCAGAATAGCATCTCCAATTCGGAGTTCTGGATTAACAAAATTTGGGTCAATGCTATCCTGAAACCTTAAGCTGCTTCTAGGTATCTGAAACTTTCGACAGATTGGATCGGTTTGTGCAGCTAAATCGGGTTGGATTTTATTGCTAAACCAATAAGCGCATTGATGATTAATGATCTGCACAGCGCGATCGCTTTTGAGCCATTGTTCTGCACGACCGATCAAAGCTGTTTCCAAATCGGCTAAAGTCCGTATTTTGTTTTTTTGCCAATCTTTTAAACCAGGTTTAACTGCGTTGACAATTAAGCCATCTGTCAAAGGTTTAGTTAATGATTCGATTAACTCCGGGATATGCCTCTTAATCAAATCTTTGAGCTTGTTCGAGGTAAATAGTTTGTTGACTTCTTCCTTAAAAGCAGCAGCACGCAGATCCCATCGTCCTACTCGTGCTAATCCCAGTGCAATGCACCGTTCCGGTTCTGGATCGGGGCGAAGCAGCGTTTCTGGTTCGGGAAACATTTCTTGACAAAGTAAGTGGGTAAACTTCATCCGAGATGCACCGCCAGTCATCAGCAAAAGTTTGGGTACGATTCCAAGTTTTTCTAGCTTTTCTTTCGCCTCGGTTAAAGAGTCGCTAAACGATCGCACCCAACTATGATGCCCCAGTTCCGGTAAGGGCTGGTTTAAAATTTCCTCCATGATCAATTTATTGACTTGGGGAATAAAATAAATCTGTTCGTTAATCGACTCGAAGCCACGCGCAAAGGATTCAGGATCGGTATATAGCTGTTCATTAGAAAAGTAATCTTCTTTAGCTTTGCGACAAGCAAGTTCACAACGAGCTTGGTGATGCGGATATTCCTGAAAGACTTTTTCGAGTAATGCTTTTTGCTCGTGGTTAGCGAGAGTCCTGGCAAAAATAGCTTTGTCAATTAGAGATGCACCTAAAGTATTACTCCCGAAATCTATGGGTATCTCTTCTAAGCTCTTAACCAGAGTAAAATCTGTGGTTGAAGAACCAATATCGACAATTAGCACCGATGCAACAAGTTTGTCATACTCCAGTTTCCCGGCTTCCTTGGCTTGCATGAAAGCAGCCCGCGATTCGGGTACAACATTTAGTTGGGGAATGCCAGCTTCTTGAAGTAGCTTTTGATATTCGGTGCGATCGCTAATTGACCATCCTGAAGGGCAACCTATGTAAAAATAGCTACCTTCCCCACCTTCGAGTTGTTTACTTTCTTGCAAAAGTCGGTAGTAGGTTGCCACAAAAGTGCTGATTGTTTCCCGATATTTGGGATCGTTGTTGGGTTTTTGCTTGAATGAAATTGTCAGTTGGGTAACGCCAGCTTGAATTAATGCTTGTTCGCCAACAAGATAACCGAGTTTAGGATGCCAACCAAGGGCTGTAATTTGGTTCTTCTTGTTGTTAATCTCCAGCATCTGGGGGGGGTCGATGCTTTCTACTACAGCTTTAGCTACAGCCGTTTCACCGTGCCCCAAATCAAAACCGATTGTTTCTAAAATTTCCATATCCTTAATTGTCTATTATTCTCTAGCAGAGGAATATGTTGGCTCAATTACCCTACCGCGCCGAATCAAGCGATCGCCTTTCAACAAAGCCGGAGTTAGAGTTACGTGATCTTTGGTATCGGGGTCGATACTTGGCTCAAAGTCAAAATAATTGCGATCGCTATGCGGGTCATTTGGTCGGTAAATTTGAGCGTTAATTCCCTGAGACATTAAAATTTGTGGCAGAAGTTTTGCAAGTTCGTAAGCCATTTGGGGTTTATCAAGTTTTGATGCGCCCATTAGCCTTTGCAGAAAATTTAATAACTCTGGCAGTTCTTCTATTGCTAAGTCGCCTTCATGTTTATTCCATTCTTCTACTCTAGCTACTGCTAGGTCGATAGTGTTGAGAGCATCGCCAAGATGATCTAAAAATACTTTGCTATCAACCCTAAGCAGAGGTTTAGGTAATTCCAATAGCTCTGAAGATATAGAATTTTGCTGGTTGTTTGAGTCAAGTTGAAGTACAACTTCTATCCCTAGAAGTAGAGAAGTTAGTAAGATAGCCATCCATGCACCTGGACTAGTTTTAGTTAAAGAGAACAACGAACCTAAGATGCCTAGATAAATTAGCCCCTTTAGCAGCTTCAAGATTAATCTGCTGGAAAAAAGGTTTGTACTTGGGTTAGTAAATTGCTTTTGCTCTGTTGGAGCAATTTGAGAATAGTTAGCCGCAGCAAGAGTAGCGATGGACTGCCGCAGAGTATCCAGGAAAAAGGAAGCTAGACGAACTTGAGCCAAATTAAGCTTTTCAATGTAAATTCTTTCGAGATCATCAAGTCGGTTTTGAACCAACTTAACTATCTCCTCAATGTTAGTTGTGTTATCAATATCTGTCTGAAGTTGGTTGCGTTCTTCGCTAAAAAGTGAAGTGATTGTTTTCATTGCGTTGACTAAGACTTTAACGTTATTAATAGGAGTGAAATCAGCAGACAATTGCTTATTTCAACCTGTAAGGGACTTGCAGTGAAAAAAACATCCAATCTTAGAAGCGTAAGGTTTGGCGCCCCTACAAATTTACAAATAATTTTGGATAATTTATTTTTTGTCAGTCCCTAATCACATCATGACCGAATAATTCATAATTCATAATTATGTTACATCCGGGATTTAATTTTGAATTATGAATTAGGTTGGTTTCAAATTACTACCCTAATGGAGGAGGAGCAAAATGTTTATCAGTGTCATTGCAGACTACGGTACAGGAGATCCGGCATTTACAGAAGTCACACAACGCCTGCTGATGGCTTTTCCCCATGCCCAAATTCATTTGCTTTCGGTTCCAGCATTCAGTACATTGGCAACGGGATTTTGGATTGCCCAACTAGGACTTAACCCTGGGCCTAGCGATCGCCTAATTTATCATAACTGTGCCCCTCGTCAGGACGATCCTGAAGCCCGTCGAGACAATGAAGGTGAAGGACTAACTTATGCGCTTTTATCCAATGGTGTAAAAGTAGTAGGTGTGAATGCAGGCTACACCCTCTCCTTTATCAAAGACCATACAAAGGAGTTGCGAGTGGTCAACGTTTCTCGTGGTGGATCGCAGTTTCGCTCACGGGATGTCTTTCCTCCGGCGGCGGCCGCCATTATGAGTGAAGATTTTAGCGTTCTGGGAGATAGCCTCAAGAGTGAGCAAATCCCAGATGTTCCACCAAATCGAATTGCCTGGATTGATGGCTACGGCAACATCAAAACAACTATTGGGGCGCATACACTGAATTTAGAGCCTCAAAGCAAAATTGTGATCCGAATTGGAGATGTAGTCAGTGATGCAGTGTATTCTGATGGCAGCTTCAAGGTGTCCGAAGGAACTTTAGCCTTTGCTCCTGGTAGTTCCGGTTGGTCAAGAGGCGATTCAGGAGAACCAGTGCGCTTTTTAGAGCTATTTCTGCGAGGCGGGAGTGCTTGGGAACGCTTTGGCCGTCCCCGTGTGAATCAGCAAGTAACTCGAATTGCGTGAATTACTCACACTTACCGCAAGCGGTGAGTGTGAGCTTCTGATGCACATAGTAAGCTAAATGATAAAAGCCATATTTGGGATGAAATTAGCGATTGCTAGCGGCAAACCTTTATACTTAAGTGTATAAATAAATATATTTGTATATTATGTATAACTACAGGAAACACAAAAAAAGTTCAATAGCAAAAACCCTCTCTGAACATAGGTTTCAGATTTTTCTTGCATGATAAATAAAGGAGTAATAGGGGCTTGACGAGCTTAAACTTATGTGGTTAATATGTATCAGGATATATTACTCCCCGTATTATTTACTAATGAGTTATTGAATCTAATGAAATCGAGAAAAAGCGAATAATTAGTTAACTTAATTTTATTTGTGAACTAAAACTGCTAGCTGGCTTTATACAAGAGGAATTTACAGCATTTCTTGATGTGAATCTTCGAACTTACCCTTAGCTCGACTTTATCCAAAATTAAGAACACGGCTTTCTTTATTTGGCAAAAAACTAGTGTTTTTGCCAAATATTTTTTCCATGTTACTGATTATCGATCGAGTCCAAAAACTTAAAGTACTGCCCTAGAAGAGTTTAAGCCCTACTGTTTGTATTTCGTAAAAATGGATAAAATCGAGCTTAGTAGATATGGAAAAAACATCTCCAGACGCGAGTTTTGTTGACAAAAAAGTTTCTAATAAAACTATTTGTAACGAGATCCCCTATCGGTTCTATACCGACCCAGAAATTTACAAACAAGAGCAAACTTACATATTTGGGGGACGAAGTTGGAATTATGTCGGACTTGGTGCGGAGATCCCAAAGTTTGGAGACTTTAAGCGCAGTACGGTAGGAAGTATACCAATCATTCTTGTCCGCGCTAAAGATGGTACTGTGAATGCTTTTGTCAATCAGTGTACTCATCATGGAGCGCAACTATGCTTGCATAATTTTGGCAATGCTACATCGTTTCAGTGTCCATACCACCAATGGAACTTCGATACTCAAGGAAATCTACGAGGAATTCCGTTTCAGAAAGGAGTGAATGGTCAGGGTGGTATGGCAGATGATTTTGACCCTAAAAACTATGGGTTGCATAGGTTGAATGTTACAGAGCGGCATGGCGTCTTTTTTGCGTCGTTTGAGCCAAACATGGAAACCTTTGAGGAATATTTAGGTTCAACGATGCTCAATTATTTTGATCGTGTCTTTGATGGCAGAGAGTTATATGTATTGGGCTATTTTCGGCAAGTGATTAATAGCAATTGGAAACTCATTTTCGAGAATACCAAAGACCCCTATCATGCCACGATACTCCATGCTTTTTTGGTTACATTTGGACTCTGGCGTGCGGATCAAAAGTCTGAAGTCCGCATAGATGAAACAGGTCGTCATGCCTGTTTGATTTCGTCTAAAGGAAAACAGGTATCAAAAGAAGTGAAGACAGAGACAACTTCATTTGTTAACAGTATGAAGTTACAAGGCCCACAATTGCTGGAAGCTACTGATGAATTTCCAGGTTATGAAACTTGTGTAATGCAAACTCTCTATCCTAATTTGATTGTGCAACAGCAGGTTAATACTCTGGCAACCCGTCAAATTGTACCTTCTAGCCCCGATCGCTCGGAACTAGTCTGGACTTTCTTTGGCTATGCTGATGACACTCCTGAAATTAAGGCACAGCGTTTGCGACAGGCAAATTTAATGGGCCCGGCAGGTTATGTCTCAGCTGATGATAGTGAAATTTTGCAGTGCTTACAAAATGGAATTAATCCTTATGATCGAGAAGCCGCCATCCTGAAGATGGGAGGTAATGGTTGCGAGGATGCAGATCACATGCTAACAGAGTCGGCTATTCGTGCCTTTTATACCTACTATAGAAATGTAATGGGAGTGTAGTTATGCCAACGGACTACATGAATTTAGAGCAAAAAATATCTCGTGAAGAACTAGAACTTTTTTATTACGAGTATGCCAATGCCGTTGATGAGGAGATTGAGCGTTGGACATCATTTTTTACAGAAGATTGTGTTTATAAAATCGTTACTCGTGAAAATTGCGATCGCGGGCTACCTCTGGCATTAATGTACTGTGAAGGAATTGGGATGCTTCATGATCGCGTTTCAGGTATCCAAAAAACCAGCTTTCATGCTCCTCGCTACTGCCGACATTTAATCTCCAATATCCGTATTGTTGGCAATTCTGAATCAACATTGCACACTCAAGCAAACTTTATAGTGTTCGAGAGCTTGGTTGATAGTACAACCAATCTCTTCAATGCTGGGCGATATTTGGATGTGATTATTCGTGAAGGAAGTACGCTCAAATTTAGGGAAAAAATCTGTGTACTAGACGCAAATTTATTGCTTGGAGCAATCATATATCCAATTTAGACGCTACCGTAAAAATCAACTACAGCCCCAAAATTATCGGATAACTTTTGATAAAAAGATGAATGAAAAACTGGAACGGGTAATTAATTTACTAAAAGAGCGTTATGGCGATCGCTTCTTAGATTATATGGAAGGAACTGCGCTGCAACGAGACTTACATTATGATGATTATATTAAATTAGAAACACTTCTCTCAATTCAGAAACCTATTACTGACTACCATGATGAGATGACTTTTTTAGTTTATCATCAGCAAACAGAGTTGTGGTTCCGTCTAATAATTCACGAAGGTGAGCGTGCAATTCGTGCCCTCAGCGATACCCCATGCGATATCACCAATGCCACTAATGCAGTTGAAAGAATTAATCATTATTTTTCTACTTTAATTAATAGTTTTAATATTTTAATTGAATGTTTTTCAACTCAAGAGTTCCTGATTTTTCGCAAAGCTTTAGGTTCAGCGAGTGGATTTCAATCTACACAATTTCGCATCATAGAAATTCTCGCAGGTCTAGAACGAAAAGCATCACCTAGCGAAAGTTCAGGCTCTAATCCAGAAAATCACGAAACCAGGAATCAGGTATTGCCGAAGAAAGAAAAATTCTATTGGGAAAACTTAATTGCAGATAAACAACAATTAGGTGGCACAATACCCAATTTTGTCAAATTAAAAAATAAGGACGTTGCACATTTTAACTTTGTTGGAGACAAAGTTAAGCAATCATCATTACGCTCAATGTTTATTACTATCGTATCTCAGCGACTATCTAGCTCCAAAGATGCTGTAGAGTTGTTTGAAACATTATTGACTGAAGGACAAGAGAAAGACTTAATAGAGTTAGCAGAAAATTTACTAAAAATGGATGTCTCCATTACAGATTGGAAGCGTATGCATCTGAAGGTAAGTACCAAACATTTAGCTAAGGTGTCTTACGGAACTGCCGGATCGGATTGGGTGAAATATTTGAATAAATCGATCGCTGAACAACGGTATTTTCCTGAATTATATCTAGCTAACCAAAAACTCTGTAAAACAGTGCAAATACCGAGTGATTGATGCTTGTCCAGTAGAAAATTTATATCAGAAAATCTAAATTAGACTTTCTGTAAATTAGGTTTTGATTCAAATATTTTACAAATGAGTTAGGACTGCTATACATCTATTTTTTAATCATATTTATCACTAATTATGGACATCCTAGCTCAACAATATCGTCGGCATTTTCCAATTCTTGAAACTGCTTGTTATATGATTTCTAACTCACTGGGTGCTATGCCAAAAGAAGCCAAAGCAGAGTTGGATGTTTACACTAAATTGTGGGAATTTTCAGGTGTGGAAGCATGGCATCAATGGTTTCCATTAGTCAATGAGGTAAGTAGCTTGTTTGCCAACATCATTGGTGCAAATTCAGAAGATGTTGTATTAATTCATAACCTAACAATTGCTAATGCTATAATTGCCAGTTCGCTTGATTTTTCAGGTCAGCGAAATAAAGTAGTTTATACAGACTTGCACTTTCCCAGCATTTCTTATGTTTGGCAAGGATGGCAAAAATATGGAGCAAGACCTGTAGTCATTCAATCAGAAGATGGTATTACCATCGATCCAGAGAAAATTTGTGCCGCAATCGACGAGACTACATTAATTGTTCCGATTTCGCATGTTTATTTTCGTTCTGGTGCCCTTCAAGATGTGCGATCTATTATTGATCGTGCCCATCAAATGGGGGCGCTGGTGATTCTTGATTCTTACCAAGCCGCAGGTGTAGTGCCTATTGATGTCAAAGCGCTTGATATAGACATTTTAATGTCGGGTGTACTGAAGTGGTTATGTGGTGGGCCAGGTGCTGCTTTTATGTATGTTCGTCAGAATTTACAAGAACAGTTTCAACCGGCAATACGGGGTTGGTTAGCAGATCGCGAACCGTTCGCTTTTAATATGCCAGATGTCAACTTTACTCTAGGGATGCATCGCTTTCTTACCTCTAGTATTCAAGTTCCATGCTTATATACAGCAAGAAGTGGGCTGAAAATTATAACTGAGGTAGGAGTTGAAGCGATTCGGAAAAAGTCACTGGAATTGACGGATCGCATCATCGCTTTGGCGGATGAATTCGGTTTCACGGTCAATACACCACGAGATCCTGTGAAACGTGGAGGTGCAATTACTGTTAATTATATAAATGGTTCTACAGAGGACAGCAGTCGCATTACTCAAAAAATTTGTGAACATTTAATTGCTCGTCGTTTTATCGTGGATTATCGTCCTCCGCTTGGAATTCGGATTGCACCACATTTCTACAACACCTTAGATGAAGTTGAAGCGGTGATGCTAGAAATGCGATTACTCAAAGAAAAATTGATGTATCACGACGATTAAAATCGCCCGTGCCTAGCCCCCATAAATAGAATTTAGGGGCTTCTCGGCACGTATAACTCGGTAAACTGAGAGACGTTGCAATGCAACGTCTCTATACCATCGAAAAATCCTACCCATAACCCTGACAATTCAGGTTATGTGGAAAAGCTAACGATTGACCTAACCCCCAACCCTTGTAGCGTTGGCGGAAAAATCAAAGTCTTTCTCCTCAAAGGAAGAGAGAAATAGAAGTGAGGTTTTCTAGATACCCCTGAATTGTCAGACCAAGAAAGTCGGCGATTCAGACCCGCGACTGATTAAATCAGTGAACAGTCAACAGTTATCAGTTATCACAGTTTCAGTGCGGGGTTAAATCAGTGAACAGTTATCAATTTTGAACTGATAATTGATCGCTGATAATTAAGTGGAGGACTCTGACTCCCAATCGACAATCAAATTCTTAACTGATAACTGATAACTGTTGATTCTGGCTCCTGACTTCAGAATAGCTGAATTCTTTTTCAATGCCTAAATCATGGCTTAATTAAGGGTATTTAGCGTGATTTTATTCAACGACTGTTACTGAAGCCCCTTCGCTTGATGGAGGTACACCGGGTAATTCAAGACAGTATCCAGCACCATATACTGTCTTTATATAGCGGGGATGACGCGGATCTGGTTCTAGCTTGGTTCTCAAGTGGCGAATATGCACTCGAATCGTTTCTATGTCATCATCAGGATCGTAGCCCCAAACTTCTCTGAGGATTTCGCTAGGAGAAACCGTTTGACCGTGGCGTTGCAATAAGCAGTGAAGTAACTCAAATTCCAAGTGAGTTAATTTCACCGTCTCATTGAACCATATTGCCTCAAATCTTTCGGGAACGAGGGTTAATGAGCCATAGTTGAGAATTTCACTATGCTTTGCGGCTTGGGGAATGCGGTCAGTCCGCCGCAAAAGTGCCCGCACTCGCGCCAGCAGTTCTTCAACTTCAAAAGGCTTGGTGAGGTAGTCATCTGCGCCAGCATTGAAGCCTTCCACCTTGTCTTGAGTTTGGCTCAAAGCCGTCAACATTAACACGGGAATCTCAGAGGTGCGATCATCGCGGCGCAGGCGTTGGCAAACGGTAAACCCATCTACCCTGGGCAACATCAAATCGAGCATGATCAAGTCTGGTTGTAGCTGGAGAGCCAGCGCTTGACCTTTGATGCCGTCTTCAGCTTGACTAACATCGTAGCCAGCCATTTCCAAGTTGACGGCAACTAGTTCTGAAATCGCTGGGTCATCGTCTATGACAAGAATCCTCGGCATTCTTTAAAATTTATTACTACTTATTAAGGATAATTAACAACCTTTGATAGATACAAAGATTTTTGAATCGATTCTAAAAAAGTTTCTAAATCTTACATAAATATTAAGATTAAATGACTGTGAAATCAAGACTCAATTACACGAAATCTTATAGTCTATGATGTGTTATACTCCGCCCTACAATCCGTCTTGGTTTTTACAAAACGGTCTAATGATGACTGTATACACTGCTTTGTGGGGAAAACGTCACTGGCAAAGTACTACTTTATTACCAGAACCTTCTTATCACGAAAAAATCTTTATTGGTGGCCAAGGTGTGCCAATTTTTGGCTTGGTTGCCATCCCTAAAAATGCTCATAGCACGATAATCGGTACTTATGGCATTACTGGAGAGTTAGAGACGGAATGGTATTTGAGGGTGTTAGGACGTAAAGCCTATGCTCAAGGATACGCAATAGTGTTATTTGATTGGCGTGCCCACGGCAAAACGGCCGTTTTGTCCCCGACTCTCACCTCTGATGGTTTGTATGAGGGGGAAGATTTTGTTCGCATCGCTGCTGCTGCTAAGGAAATGGGATGTCCGGGTAAATTTTGGTTTACAGGGTATTCTTTAGGAGGGCAATTGGCGTTATGGGCGGTGAAGGTTGCTGGTGAGGTGATTAGGGAGGATGAAGATTTAGGATTAGAAGATAGCGATATTGGCGGTGGTATGGTAATTTGTCCGAGTTTAGATTCGGAGCGATCGCTATCTTATCTGGTTACAAAGCCTTTCGGTAGATATTTGGAAGCAGGGATTGCCCAAAATTTAAAAAAACTGGCGTGGCGGATTCATGATGCCCATCCTGGAAGCCTTGACCCAGCAGCGATTGAACGGGCAAATAGTATCTGGGGTTTTGATAATGAATTGGTAATTAACCGACTTGGTTTTCCTACTGTGGAAGCATATTACCAAGCTAGTAGTGCTTTACAAATATTGCCGCAAATCTCGAAACCGACTTTGATTTTATATGCTGCCGATGACCCACTTTTTGACCCAAGTATCATACCAGAATTAGAAGAAGCGTGCGATCGCAATCCCGTAATAGATTTGTTACTTACTAAGTACGGCGGTCATGTTGGTTATTTGAGCAGTAAAGAATGTCAACGTCAACTACAAGATTTTGACCCTTGGTGGGCATGGAATCGGATTTTACAATGGTTGGAGGAAAAGCGTAATTCGTAATTTTAAAATCTGGTAGTCCGATTGTACTAGGTTGTGAGCGCTCGTCAAAAAGTAAGTCATCTTGATAATTTTTTATCAAAAAGCCTAATTTTTACTGATATAGTTTGAGCTTAATTCCGAAAATCTGCAATTTGACGTTGTAACTTCCTCTATTACAGTCAAGTATTTTTAGTAGTTAATACTTATATATATTATGCAACTGAGGTTATTTGCTCACATATTACCAAGAGTAGCAACAGGTTCTGTGATTTCAGCTTTAGCTTTGGCAGTTGCCACCACAAGTAACCAGCCGAGTTATGCTGAGGCAAACAAGTTCTTCTGCACACGCGAAGGTAATATACCAGTTACCAAGGTACGCACCTCACGGGGAAATGAGACATTTATCCGTTGGGTAGTTCAAGATTTTAAAAAGTTTCCACCTGCACAGCGTTGTAAGATTGTTAGTGCTAGGTTCCAACGCTATTACGATAATGGCTCACTTTTCATCACCAGCCGAAATAATTTCAACAATTATTCAGTTTTGTGCATTACCAATCGCAAGGGCGCACCTTGTACATCAGAAAATATATTAGTCACTCTCAGACCAGGAAGTGATACAGGTGCGGTTCTTAAACAGATACTTGATTTCCGTCGTGGTGTTGAAGGTAAGCCTGTGGATTTGAGTGGATGTCAAGTTTTTACTGAAGACCAAGGTGATTTGTATCTTAATGTTAAGCAACTCGTAGACGGTCAGGAGTGTGGTCAATCGGCTTCTAGTGTTAACAATCCCAAAACTGAACCCGTAGAATCTCGCTTCTAGTTTGCAGTTTTTTGGGGAGTTTACTATAAGATGAATTGGCAATGGTTAAGAAGCAGACTAGGGTATACAGTTTGCTTACTGATTTGTCTTGGTGGTATTTCGTTAGCATTGCCAAGACAGCAAAGCATTTCTGGTGAGATTACCAGACTTTCTCGGACATCAACTTCCCTTTCGCTAGAGCAATTGCAACAATTAGCGAAGAAAATCACTGTCAAAATATCTGCAAAAGAGTTACTAGGTTCAGGTACTCTACTACAGCGAGAAGGACAAATTTATACAATAATCACTAATGCTCACGTTCTGAGAGCAGCTAAACCTCCCTATCAAATTCAAACAGCAGATGGACATATTTATCAAGCTTCTGTCTTGCAGGTTGTGGAATTACAGCAGGATGATTTGGCTGTGTTGCAATTTCGTAGCCCTGATATAGTTTATACAGTTGCTGATGTCAAAGATGCGTGTAACTTGCAGCTTGGGGATGAGGTGTTTGTGGGTGGATTTACATCTAATGTGACTAATCAAAAGCTGTCTAGCCAAGCAGAAAAAATCTTCAATAATCAGTTTGTGTTTACCTCTGGTAAAGTATCTTTATTGCTAGATAAGGCTTTAGAGCAAGGCTACCAAATTGGGTATACCAACGATGTCCGTAAAGGAATGAGTGGAGCGCCATTGCTAAATATACATGGTGAAGTTGTGGGTATAAATAGTTTGCACAAAGACCCAATTTGGAATACACCGGAAGTATATCAAGATGGTTCCCAGCCTGAGCAAAATTTGCAAGAATTAATTACACGTTCTAGTATGGCTGTACCCATTAGGAAAGAAATTTTGCAAAATGATATTGAGGGTAAATCATGAGGTTTGCAGGTGGACTTTCGGCAGTATTATTGGGTATAGCAATTGTCATTGTGCAACCAGTAGCTACAGCGTTGACACCCTCAGAAGTTAGTGAAATTGCTAAACAAATTACAGTCCGCATTGATGGTGCAAATATTGGCTCTGGGGTAATTATTGAGCATCAAGGTAATGTTTATAATGTTGTCACTTGCTGGCACGTAGTCCAACTCAAAGGTAGCTATACAGTTCAGACACCAGATGGTAAAAAATATACATTCAATAATAGCCAAGTAAAGCGATTTCCTGGCGTTGATTTGGCGGTTTTTCAGTTTACGAGTAACGAAAATTATCGTGTAGCCGAAAAGGGCAATTCTGACCAAGTAGCATTAGGTACAAGTATTTCTGTAGCAGGTTATCCCCAAGGAACATCAGACATGGATTTTCGTAGGGGTGCAATTTCGCGTCTGGTGACAAACCCAAAGGATGGTTACGCCTTTGTGTATGACATAGGTGGTTTTCCGGGGATGAGTGGGGGAGCAATACTGGATGAGCAGGGTAAATTAGTCGGGATTCATGGACGCGCTACAACTCGCCCAGATACGAATGCTGTTACTGTGTTGGGTATTCCGTTGAAGACTTATTTGAGTCTTGCCTCATCTGCACAACCACCAGCTATTACTTCACCACCTGAAAATACAGCTAGTAAATTTATTTTTGCAAAGACTTTGACTGGACATTCCACAAAGGTGATTAAAATAAGTGACACTTATTCATACATCGAAGGAAGAGTTTATTCAGTCGCAATTAGCGCAGATGGAAAAACTTTAACCAGTGGTAGTGGTGACGGTACTATCAAAATATGGAATCTCGCCACTGGACAAGAAATTCGTACCTTCAAAGGTCATTCTGATGAAGTTACTTCAGTTGCCTTTAGTCCAGATGGCAGAACTTTAGCTAGTGGTAGTTTGGACAAAACCATCAAAATCTGGAACCCTAATACAGGGAAAGTACTTCGTATCCTCCAAGGTAATTCTCGGAGGGTTCATTCAATTGCCATTAGTCCAGATGGTAAAACTTTGGCTACTGGTGGTTGGGGAGATACTATCAACATTTGGAATATCGCCACAGGGCAAGGAATTACTAACCTCGATATGAGGGGTGAGTGGATTGAGCCAGTCGCTTTTAGCCCAGATAGCAGAACTTTAGCTGCTGGTATATCTGATGGTCGTATCATAATCTGGAATGCCGCCTCAGGGAAAGTAATTCGTACTCTCGATAGTCACTATGGGGTTAATTCAGTCGCCTTTAGTCCAGATGGCAGAACTTTAGCTGGTAGCGGTACGAACAATACTATCAAAATATGGAATCTCGCCACAGGGCAAGAAATTCGTACCTTCAAAGGTCATTCTGATGAAGTTAATTCAGTTGCGTTTAGCCCAGATGGCAGAACTTTAGCTAGTGGTAGTAATGACGCGACTATCAAAATCTGGAATATAGCCACAGGGCAAGAAGAAATTGCTACTCTCAATGGTCATTCTAAGCGGGTTAATTCAGTTGCGTTTAGTCCAGATGGCAGAACTTTAGCTAGTGGTAGTGATGACGCGACTATCAAAATTTGGCGGCTGTCTGAGTAGCTATTTTCTACTGCAATAACTGATTTTCACGGAACGACCTCAAATGCTTGATTGCCATAAAGTCGATATATTTGAAAATCCCTGTCTAGTGTGAAAATTTTTCTCTGATTTAAAGATTCAGCAGTAGCCACCAAGGAAGCGTCTCCTAAATCCATTGGTGTATCTTGATATTGCTCCATCAGCACTTGCATTCTCTGTTGGTCTTCTATAGTGTTAGTATGCAGTATAAGAATTTGATCAGCAACATAACCCCATAATTCTTGTTGTGCTAACCAGCCACCATACCGACTTAGTAGATACATTGCTTCTGTAAAACAAGACCAAGTTGTCACAAGCGGTGCAGATAGCTGAGGTAAAATATCTAGACAACGCTGGTGATTAGAATCATTTCTGTTAATTAGAGCAATCAGGGCAGAGGCATCACAAATAATCACTGATTTAATGTTGAAGAATTATACTGATTTTCTAGTAATTCAGCAAAAGCCTCTCCTGTACGCTCAGATAAATTGGATGGTTGAAAATGAACTTTTCCCACTCTTCCTTCCAACCGCTTGGCTA
Source organism: Nostoc sp. DedQUE02 (assembly GCF_034531035.1). NCBI lineage: Bacteria > Bacillati > Cyanobacteriota > Cyanophyceae > Nostocales > Nostocaceae > Nostoc > Nostoc sp. DedQUE02. The sequence continues at coordinate 68,058 of NZ_JAVRBY020000021.1, forward strand.
AGTTTTCTTCTACTAGCTGACTAGCCGTTTCACCAGTCAAAATTGTCAGCCTCACTCTTTGTCCGGCAAATTCAGAGGCGTGTTGCATAATTTCTTCCCAAGTCCCTTCAAAAGCCTGCTGTGTCATAATTAATCTCTATACTGGTTTATTAGGTAATAAGTATTATGTTACCACTGCTATTTATTCAAATGTTTACAATTTTCCTGCCTTAATATCCTGGGCTAAATCTGCTTCATTATAATGACGTTCAATTTTATATTGCCCCAAAATCTGCTGAAATTCCCAGACAGATAAGTTAGCTAAGTGACGCGCTTGAGCAAAAGTAAAAATATTTTGTGCATATAACTGTAGGGCTAGTTCTTGACGAATAGCCTGTTCACCTTGATTTAAAGAATCAGATGATATCTGCAAATTGATTGGCTGAATAAATGAATTCATGACAAAAAAGCCTCTGCTGTACCCTTGGATAAATTGGATGGATAAAAATTAATTAGGTTATAATTATAACTAATAAACTTCGATGTATTATCTTTTCTTGATAATGTCATCATAAATTTTGACTGCAAATTACTCAATTTATTCAACCTTAATTTTAAATGAATTAATCATTTTTTCCACTAATTCTAAATACTTATTATATTCTTTTTCCTCAGCAGTATAACTAATAAAATATGCTTTGCCATTTCTGACTGTGCCAATTTCCATCACTTTCAGCTTACATTGTCCGTCTTGGCGGGTATAGGTTAATTTATAAGCATTAAAGTTTGATAACGTTGTTGATGGTTGAGAATCATCTTTAACTTGTTGATTTGGATTATTCTTTTTGATTTTTTGAATCGCCGAATTTTTATATTCTTCTAGAGATAACAATTGCTGAGGTAACTCATTAATATTAACTATTATTTCTAAGGTACAAAAATCTACCTGATTTTGATTTTTAGGAATAAATTTAATCACCTCGCTGTCAATATCATTGCTAGGTGGTTTTATTGGTTGCCAGTTGTCTGATGGATATTTAATTGTGATGCCACGCTCTTCGGAAGTTGAAAGTGTTGGTTTGGGGTTAATAAATTGGTATAAAATCCATAAAATTAAAAGAGTAATTATTGCTACTGCACTCACACTTAGCCAAAGTTTCCGCGATCGCGGTTTAGGTGATAGTGTTTTGATAGCTTGCAATACTTCATTTGCTGAACCATAACGCTGGCGGTAGTCATATAGAACCATTTTATCGATGATATTTGCTAGTTTAGGGCTAACTTGAGCGTGTGTGCGCCAGACAATCTCCCCTGTTTGTGAATCTGTCGGTAGTCCTACAGGGTAAGGATTTATCCCCGTTAATGCTTGAATGGCAATGATTCCCACTGCATAAATATCACTGTGGAAAGTCGGTTTACCTTTTACTTGTTCAGCAGGCATATAACCAGGAGTGCCAATAGCAACAGTCAAAGTCGTCTTTCCTTGAGGATTTATAACCTGAGTACTAACTTCTTTAACTGCACCAAAATCAATTAAAACAATTTTGCCATCAGAGCGCCGGCGGAGAATATTCGAGGGTTTAATATCCCGATGAATTAAGTTCTGTTGATGAACAAAAGCCAAAACTTCTAAGATATCCTGTAAAAGTTTAATGACTGTAGCTTCACTCAGTTGTTCACCTGAGATTAATTCTTGAGTTAAGTCGTGACCTTCTATATATTCCTGTACTAAATAAAATTCTTGGTTTTCTGGAAAGAACGCCAGCAGGCGGGGAATTTGGTCGTGATGTCCTAACCGTTCTAGCTTTTCGGCTTCGGTGTCAAACAATCTTTTAGCAATTGTCAAAGTATTTGGGTCGCTGGACATTGGTTTAAACTGCTTGACGATACATTGAGGATTCCCTGGTCGTCTGATGTCAATGGCTGTGAAAGTAACTCCAAATCCACCTTTGCCAAATTGATTTAGAATTTGGTAGCATCCACCGATAATTTGACCTATCATCCCAGTCACCCCAGTCACCAATGTATCCTGCAATTTTTATACCATTTATCCCCGGAATTACTAAAAATAGTTTATCCAATAGATTTGTTTCCCACCCAGTATGGCGGCCATGTTGGCTATTTGAGTAGTAAAAATTGTCAGCGTCAAGTAAACGATTCTGATCCTTAGTGGGCATGGAATCGGGTTTTAGAATGGTTAGAGCAACAACGAATAGAGTAATAAGCGAGACGATATTCTAGTTGTAGGATACTCGACAGATGGAGTCGTATTACTTGGAAGCCCAAAATAGAGAAGATGGTATTGACCCAGAAGCTACCACAATATTATTGGTAAACCAGCAATGACAGAAGCAATACCTGTCCAGAGAGTAAAGCGCTCAATATCTACTTCATCCAAAGCAACGCTCATTTGCTTAATTGCTAATAGCAGCATTACCAGTAGCAGGACAAAAAAGGCAAAGTATTGCAAATTAATGATCATTCATCCTCACTACGTTCTACAAAAAAGTAACTCTAATAAGTTTTTAACAAGCTTTGGCAATATTTTTTTGTTCCAGATCTAACACTTTTTGATAAAAAATATTTTTCGGTGATAGAGATATCTACTTCAGATAGCCAAATCATGGTTTCATAACCAACCGCCTCATTTATTGATTTCTAATTTTTTTACGCCAAGCAATTACTGGCTTTTCAAAAACGAAAAAACCTATTGCTGAAAGAAATATAGAAAATAATAGCATTAACAAAATCCATTTTAATTTCCAGGTTACTCCTAGTTTCTCAAACTCAAAAATAACTAAATAATGAGATAAAAATAATCCGTAAGAGAGGTTGCCAAAGAAGTCATCAAAATATGTTCTTGGAATTTTTATTAACAAAGATATAATTATTATTCCTAATATTAATCCTATCAATACTTCTTGATTATAGGGCAATATTAAAGGAGGATATAAAAAAGTTCCTGCCAATAATAAACAAGAAAAAATTAATGTGTACTTTACTGGCTGATTTGTTCTAATATCTTTATTTTTGTATAAAAAGCTACCACAAAGAAACATAAATATTGTTCCAAATATTAATCTATAGCCAAAATAATCTGTGTGAATAATTCCTAGATAAGCCAGCAAAAAAACTATATATGATAACATGAAACAAATTTTTTGTAATTTATATATTAAAAAAAAAGGAATTAAAATATAAAAACATCCTTCAAGACCTAGCGACCATGCAGGTGGAATAATCATAAATTTATCTCCTACCCAAGGAATCATATAAAATCCCATAGGTATGATCAAAAGATTTTGTAATAAACCAATTTCTGTAGGTTTACTAAGATAGTGAGAGTTTAATCCAAACACAGAATAAATAATTAAAACTGCTATTATGTTAAATAAATACTGTGGATAAATTCTCAAAATTCGATCGAGATAGAACCAAACAATTTTTTTAGGCTCTAAATAATTTTTATATATCAAAGCTGTCATTACATATCCACTTATAATCAAAAATGATATTACAGCTATTACTCCAGGGTTTAAACCGTTTATAAGTACTCCTGTATGGCTTATGGCAACAAAGATTGATAACACGAAACGATAGATTCCCATTAGATATCTCCAAAAATAAAATTACGTAGTATTATTTTAGTATAATTAGTGAACAGTTTTTTGAGAGGAAGTGTGAATTATTAAACTATATAAAAACACTAAATTAACCAAGCATTTGATTTGGCTGAAGATGAATATTTTAAACAATTATTAAGTCAAAGTGATGCACTTAATATCAACAGAAAAATTATAAATTGAGAGTGATAAAATTAGACTTAATGAAAAATTGGCTTGTTGCTTATTTTTACGTTGACAGCAGGTAGAGAACGTTGTAAAAATTTGGTACGACAGCAAGAAGATTCTAGCCGGAGAAGAAACATAAATCTTACTTTACCTAAATAGATTATCATGACTGCTATTGAGCATCTCTGGCTACCTGCACCGACAGATGTAACTTTGTTACCGGATGAGATTCATGTCTGGCGCATAGACCTTGAACAACCAGAAACACAACTACAAAATTTAGCAGCAACTCTTTCCAGTGACGAAATGGCTCGTGCTGAACGGTTCTATTTTCAGGAACATCGGCAGCGTTTCATTGCTGGTCGCGGTATTCTCCGAACTATATTAGGTCGCTATTTGGATGTCCAACCCCGACAAGTGCAGTTTAATTATCAACAGCGTGGTAAACCAATATTAGCAGATACATTTGCCGATAGTGGACTGGCATTTAACTTGTCTCACTCCCAAGGATTGGGTTTGTGTGCGGTGAATTGTACTCGCCCAATTGGTGTAGACCTAGAATATATTCGCCCAATGTCTGATTTAGAAGCTCTTGCCAAACGGTTCTTTTTACCGAGAGAATATGAAATGTTGCGATCGCTATCTCCCAACCAACAGCAAGAGGTATTTTTCCGTTACTGGACTTGTAAGGAAGCTTATTTAAAAGCAACTGGAGACGGATTATCTCAGTTAGAGCAAGTTGAAGTGTCGCTGACTCCTACAGAACCAGCCAAGTTACAGATATCTGAAGACTGGAGTCTTTTTGAACTAGTACCTGCAAACAATTATGTTGCTGCCGTTGCTGTAGAGAATTTTGGCTGGAATTTGAAGTGTTGGCAGTATTAATCCTAGTCATTAGTCATTAATTAAGTTACTTATTCTCCCCTGCCTCCTCTGCTCCCCCTACTTATCTTCCTGCATATTTCTCACAATTTTTGTCACCAGGTTCCTGGGTACAAATCTGACGCATTTTGCCAGTAGTTTATTCATAAAACCAGGAATGACAATGGTTTTGCCCTTCATTAAGGCGTGAAAACCAATTTCGGCTACTGTTTGTGCATCCATCATCTTTTTGCCCTTGAGCAACTTAGAGTTAGCCATTCCCGTTCTTTCATGAAAGCCAGATTCTGTTGAGCCTGGGCAAAGAACTGTCACAGTGACACCTGTACCTTCTAATTCATTAGCGATCGCTTCCGAAAAAGATAAGATATAAGCTTTAGTAGCAAAATAAACTGCCATCAAAGGCCCAGGTTGAAAAGCAGCAGCCGAGGCGACGTTTAAGATTTTGCCTTCACCTTGTTTTACCATGTGCTTCACGAATAGCTTAGTTAAATGGGTGAGGCACACCAAATTTACCTGTAGCATTTCCAATTCAGTAGCTAGGTCTGTTTCGTGAAATAATCCATAGATACCAAATCCAGCATTATTTACCAGCACATCAATATTAATATCGGCGAGTTGCAACTCCGTGAAAATTTCTTCAGGAGCAGTTGATATAGATAAATCCTTAACAATAGTTTTGACAAGATTTCCGAATTTTTTTTGGAATTTAGCTGCAATCTCTACTAGCTTTAGTCCGTTTCTGTCTACTAAGACTAGATTGTAATCATGAGCAGCAAAAATACAGGCTAATTCGTAGCCAATTCCACCGGCTGCCCCAGTAATAAGAGCAGTTTGTTTGCTCTGATATCGATGTGTTCTGTTCATGTAAGAATGTTGGTGAATTCAACTTGATGAAGCTGCGTTGCATTTACAGTCGTTCTCGTTCTACAATTAAGTACGCGTAATATCTGAACCGACGATAAACGTCTTAAGTTATTACCCTTTCAAATGCTTGGGTGATGGCTTAGATAGATGTGTCTGTCCAAACGCAAATTTAGGATTTATGCATCGAATAAGTGGGGCATTAAAGAAGTTTAGTGATTTTAAATTCCTAGCGCTACCCTTGGATTACTCACAACAGCCAGCAGTTAAAATCAAACTTTTATGCCCGACACTAACCATTCTATCCTCGATTGCTTCTGTCAAGAGGTGAATACTAAAAATTTACATTATTGAGCATAAAAAAACAGGGCAACTAACTATATTGCCACTGTTAGTATATGAGTTGTTGCTGGCATCTGGAATATTGGCTATTCAGTAATACTGTGTTGTAAAAAACATGAACTAAAAAATATTTTGTAGGATGTGTTACGGTTTCCGTAACGCACCGAAAGTATCGGGAATAGTGCGTTACGTTCTTAACACATCCTACTGGCATGTCTAGACTAAAATAGTGCGTTAAGGAATGGGCTTTGAACTTTATAAATTCGATGTTTTTACCGCTAATCTATTGCAACATTTTAGCCTTGACACGCTACTACGCAATTTATGAATTACTAAGCGATATTCAAGAAACCGCTTTGAATCAAATAAGCTGTATAAGTCATAAACAATTGAGAATCAATTGGAGGACAAGCAATAGAACTACCCGCCAATGCATGAAGAGTATCCTGGCAGCTAATATGTGGTCTTCTAGCTTGTAAATACAAATCAGGAATAGTCAGTTGTTCATCAGACCAACGTTCCAGCAAAAATGGCCGCAGAGTGTACAAAGGATTGTCCGCAGAAGTTACATTGTTGATTAACTCAGATTGCCATTTTTCATAAGGAATCATTTCAACTGAATAACCAAAAGAGCGTATCCACTCAACTAGTATTTTCAAAGAAACAGGTTGAGGATGTTGTAAATTAAAAGCTTTACCTATGGATTCTTTCTGCCGTGATAGATAAACGATCGCTTTACTTACATAGTCCACAGGTGACATATCCAACATATAATCTACATCAGGGAAATATCCCATTTGTAGACAACCTTTGGTCATCAAATTGATAAAGTCATGAGTGTTACAAATGCCTGTTTTGCTATCACCTGAAATCAGTGGTGGTCTATGAATAGTTACAGGCAGTCCACGGTCACGAGCAATTTTAACTAACTTTTCGGCTACCCATTTAGTTTGAGAGTAACCAAGATAAATACCTTGCCAATGATTGAATTCATCCTGTTCTTTGACAACCTTGCCAGCATAAGCCGTGGATTCAAAAACAGCCACACTAGAAACGTAATGTACAGGCTTGACTTTAATTTGACAAGCCAATCTCAGAACTTCTTGGGTTCCTAAAACATTAGCAGCTTTCAGTGCTGAGTATGGAAAAACATAATTCAACAAAGCACCGCTATGATAGATAGTATCAATATTGGTAGCTAAAATTTGAAACTGTTCAGAGCCAACACCTAACAATGGCAGAGATAAATCACCGACAATCGGAATAATTCTGGAGCTAAATTCTTCCTGCCAAATTGCATATTGTTGCAAATTATTTTGGAGTTTGCTTTTGCCTTCTTCGGCATTAGCAGCACGTACTAAGCAATAGATATCCGCATTAGTTTCCTGTAGCAATTCGCGGATGAGAAAAGCTCCTAAAAAGCCCGTTCCTCCAGTTAAAAAGATATTCTTGGGTTCACCCACAAGCACATTAGATGCGGCACCGGGATTGATGGTAGGGTCAAGAACAGCCTCGGCACTTAAATCTAGAATTGAGGGTGCAGCGTTGGCATTAGAGGCTACTACCTTTGTATCTTGAATTGGCGAACCATCTTGCACTTCTTCAGCTAAACGCTGTGAAAGAGCTTCAATATTTGGATAATGCCACAGCAGCAACGGAGAGGGTTGAAATCCTAGCAACTTTTCTAAGTTACTTACTAGAATCATTGCTTGGGCTGAGTCTAACCCATAGTTTTCTAAATGTTCTTTGACATCTATTTCATCAGTTGCTACGTTTAGCAATTTAGCTAAGTTAGATACCAAAAATATTTGAATATCGTCTGCTGTGAAAGACTGTTTTATAGTCATTTTTAAATCTCCAACAATGATGTAGAACGAACAGGGTGATATTGACTGTAATAATCGGAAGCTTGCAGCCCTTGAATTTTCAAATTTTGAACGCGATACAAAAAGGCTGCACCAGTCATAATTTGATTAGCAACATCAACTACACCACGATTATTTGGTTCAGACAGGTAGGAACCGCGTACCCAGTCATTGAAACCGCCCATTGCCGGGCCACACCAAATTTGATAATCGACTTCTCTACCTTTTTCACCAGAACTAGACCAGCGAGAAGATAATCCTAGATACCAGCGAAAAATCAACGCCATTTTTAGTTTAGGATTATTAACTGCTTTCCCAAGTTTCTCAGGATTCTTTTGAGACAAATAAGCCGCAGTTCCTTCCCATACTTCGGCAATAGTTTTGCGAAAAACTTGTTTTTCTAATTTCTCTCTTTCTGCAAGGGGGATGCTTTCAATGGAATCATAGGCGCGATAGAGTTCAAATAATTTCTGCGCTCGCATGGGGAACATTGTACCCCGTTTGAGAACTTGCAATTTGACTCCCATTTCAAACATATCTGCTGCTGGAGCCATTATCATATCAGCCATTTCTGCTTGAGCTAGTAACTTTTTGGTATGTTCACAAGCCCCAGATTCAACGCATGATTGATTAATGGAACCGGTCATTATATAAGCAGCACCCATCATGAAAGCTGCTAATGCTGATTGTGGTGTCCCAATTCCCCCTGCAACGCCGATTCTAATGGGTGTTTGGTAATGATATTGTGCTTGAACTTCATCCCGCAAGGCAATAATAGAAGGTAACACACAAACCAGGGGACGGTTATCTGTATGACCTCCAGAATCAGCCTCGACGGTAATATCATCAGCCATTGGGACTTTGGCTGCAAGAGTTGCTTGTAACTCAGTAATTAACCCTTGTTGCAGAAGTTCTTTGATAATTCTGGCCGGTGCTGGTTGCATAAATTTAGTAGCAACTTCTCGGCGAGAAATTTTGGCAATGACTTTATTTTTGATTTCAATTTGATTGGCACTATTCAATCCCAATCCAGCAACACGATAATAAACAATGTTGGCAGTCAAGTCGAGAAATGCAGATGCTTCTACTGTTCTCACTTGATATTTGAGATATAAATCTACAGCACGGCGTTCAATCGCAGGTTCATTAGGACTATGAATTAAATTAAATGCATAAGGGCCTTGAGGTAAAGCTTGTTGAATGCGATTGATAGCTGCTTCCAAACGTTCTGGAGTTAAACCACCTGCACCAAAGGAACTCAAAATTTGCTCTTTTCCGAGTGCAATGACCATTTCTTCAGAGGCAATTCCGCCAGCCATTGCGCCAGTAACGTAGGCATATTTCACTCCATGAAAAGAGAGAAAATTCGGATCTCCAAATTGTTGAATGCGGATTGGGGCTGCAAATGTTAAGAGTTCTACTTGTGCTGTTGTGCCATTATCACCAGGGGATAAATAACCCTCATTAGTGACACCGATTTTTCCGGCAACTTTCACGATGTAGCAGGGTTTATTTAACACCATCAATTTATCTTTGATGGTTTGTTTTTCAAAAGATACAGTTTCTAAAGAACCTTTCCAAACTTGGTTTTTGTTATAAGACCAGGTGGAGAAGTTCAGGCCATTATCGTGTTTACTTAGTACCGTATCTACGGTTGTCACGGCAGTTATCCCTCGGATTATACAAACAATGAATGATAAGGTTGAAGGTTGAAGGATGTAAACTCTTGGAAAAAGTTTTAATACGGTTTGGTTAGCTTGTTTATCACTTGAAGATCCCCCCAACCCCCCTTAAAAAGGGGGGCTATTTTCTTTATTCACCCCCTTTTTAAGGGGGTCGCCGTAGGCGGGGGGATCTTAACCGAATCATATTGACAGGAGTCTACATTTGGGATTATTAGGATTCGTCGTTAAGCAAGTTTTGGGCGCAAGCTAGTTGCAATTGAATTATTTCGCTCATTTGTTGACTGTAATCTTGTCTAGCTTGTAAGAAGGCAGTGTGTGCTTTAGTTATCTTTGAATTATTAGCATTGAGCTTTTGATACTGAGTCTTATTTAAATCGAACATGCTGATGATGCTACTAGTTTTTGGAGTGATGACAGGTGGCGAAGAAAGAGGATTTTGCTGCCCAATTGCGCTTGACTCAGAAGATTGTAATTGTTCTCTCGATTCAAAAACGTTATCAATGATATTTTTCGGTTTTACTTCTTCTAGCTGAGGCAAGATGTTAGAGGAATAAGTTTCTTCTGGGGTGATGTGGTTGGAAGTATTAAGAAAATCTGTGATTTCAGATTGTTGGAGATTAGGTATATCTGGATGCTGTATTTTGAAGCGTTCGCACTTAATATCCTCAACCAAATTTTCAACTAGTTTGCGATTTTCATCACTCAAAATTGTAGCAGCGATCGCTTTCCCACCCAAGGTAACTGTTCTCAATGTTGCTTTACTGGAATTAGCACTTTCTTGGGCTTTGCTATACAGTGGTGATAAATCCACATTCACCTGATGACTGAGTAATTTTGCTAATGCTTTGACCATTGCAGCATGGTCATCCATGCCTCTACGATTTAGAGAGACTGTGATATGTTCTTTGTTGCCGAGAATTTTATCAATCCATCGCGAACAGACATTACCAGCACCCGCTTCTAAAAATATTTTGACTCCATCACCGTAGACACGATTAACTAATTGCGGAAAATCAAGTTCTTGGCACAATCCTTTGGCGATGTTGTGGGCAATGGTATCTCTATCAAGTGTAATTGGCTGATAATCGGCGGCAGAATAAAACACAATCCCAGGAAGATTTTGTGATGGTAAGCTGTTTACCTTCTTGATTTCCTCGTACTGCGATCGCATCGCTTCACAATGTATCACATGGTCGAAGGGAGCAGGGAAGGCATTGCAACCTAAAGTCGCAATCACTCGCTTACAGGCGGCATCTTCACCAGCAATTAATACTTCTTCTGGTGTGTTGATTTGAGTTAAGTAGACGCGATTTTCATGTTTCAGGCATTCTCTAACTTGCGATGGAGTCGCCATGAGAACATAGGTATTCCAAAAATTGTTGTTTGGTGAATCTGTTAATCCCCAATATTCACGCACAGCATTTTTCGGCCCAGATAACTTGTCGCCAAATAGAGGTGATGAGTTTAAGGTGTTACTTCCACCTTCAAAATCACTCCAAACCCCTTGGGCAACCATCATACTAGTTTCACCCAAGCTATACCCAAATACAGATTGCGGCTTGACTTTAAAATCGTCTCGGAAAATTGCCGTCATGTATCTAGCAAAGGCGATTTCACTTTCAAACATTGCCAGTGAATCATCTAACAATTGCTTTTCGAGAGTTTCTAGTTGCCTAGTTGTCAATTTAGGTAAGCTTCTGGGATAAACTAACTTTTCAACATCGGCAGCCCGATTGTAGAGATTGTTACTTTTTAAATCCTCGAAAACTTTCGGAAATAAACGGAAGACAGTGCGACCAATGCCGATATAAGAATTGACTGCTGCGGGATAAACATAAGCAACTGCTCCAGTTTTACCCAATGGTTTCGCGGTGAAATAACTACCTATTGGTGTTTGCCAATCTGTGCCATTTTCAAAGGCATTATTTATACCTTTGCGGGCAGATTCAATTTCTTTGAGTAGTTCTTTGGTGTTACGTCCTGCGATTGATAAGACGTATTTTGGATCAGATTGCTGTTGAAAGGTAGCGAATGTTTGGCTGGCGGTAGCTGATAAAGAACAACTGGCTTCGATGGATTTTTGCAGATGGTTAAGTAAATCGGGTATAGTGGAGCGATCGCTAACTGCGATTGGAAACAGATGAAAAGGCATTTGTTGCAAATATCTGTTGTCGCGCTCCTCTTGGCTGGGTTCTTCCGATAAGATTAAATGGGCGTAACTTCCATCTATACCCATGCTATTAATTGCTGCTATTCTGCGTGTGCCGCCTTTATCGACAAACCAAGGTCTTGATTCCATCGCCACATAGAAGGGGCTACCTTCCCATACTTGCGGTGTTTTGACACCAGACCATTTTGGTGTGGCGGGAATATACCTGTAATAAAGACAGAGAGCGGTTTTAATTAAGCTAGCAATTCCCGATGCTGTATAGGTGTGGCCGATATTGGATTTGACGCTACCTAACGCACAGTGCAAACCATTACCTACCTTCGGATAAGCTTGCAATAAACCTGTGATTTCGGCTTCATCCTCCTGGGGAACGCCACTACCGAAGACTTCCACATAGTTAACCTCTGTGGGTTGAATCTCTGCCATTTGGAAAGCTTGTTTGCAGACATTACTGATAGCTGAAGCATCAGGTTTTACCGGAGTGTCACTCAAAGTAGAATTACCTTGTGCAAAACTCATGGCATCAATTACTGCATAGATGCGTTCATTATCTTCCTTAGCTTCTTCGTAGCGCTTGAGGACGACAGCACCCGCACCTTCGCCAACCGTCCAGCCATTAGCTTGTTGGTCGTAACCCAACGTATTTACACCCGTATTAATTGGGGCAAATTGGTTGCGGAACAAGACATTTTCCACACCACCGGCTAAATCTACTGCACCAACAACCACTGCATTAACTTCTCCCGTAGCGAGTAGCATTTGGGCAACTTCCAACGCTTTGAGGGCGGAATTTTCGCCAGCGCTGATGGTAAATGCAGGGCCAGTGAAATTCCACAAAGCAGAAATCCGACTCGCCATGATGTTGGCGATGTGACTGACATATTCGCCGATTTCTACTGGTTGGTGAATGCTATCTTTAACAATGGTTTCCAGTTGGGAAAGGTGTTCCGCAGGTAGAGAAATTCCTTGGTTGAGTAAGCCATCCTTAACTTGCCAAGATAGATTCCATCTTTGCTGTAGCTGATGCACAGAGAATTCTGTCTCGGCGGCGACAATCACAGCCACATTGCCACCCTCCTGTAGTTTCGCATCTTTCACGGCGCGATCGCTAACTTTCAGAAGCAACAATTGTTGTGGGTTTAATTTCTCTATTTCATTCGGTGGGATTTTGCACGATAAAGTATCGATTTCAAAATCTTTGATATATGCCCCTACTGGTGCTTTTCCATCTGCTAAACCGTACTCTTTCAGGACACTTTCTTGATTTTCTATCCCATGCCATCTTTGAGGCGGTAGAGAAGTAAAATGCTGTGTACCATCATAAATACTGCGTTCAAAAGCATCTAAACCATTGCAGCTACCAAAAAAGGCATCCATGCCGACAATAGCGACTTTGGTAGATGGAACAGGTGGAGTTGATTCAATTGATTCTGCTGTATTTCCTTGTTCTAAAATCAGATGAGAATTAGTGCCACCAAAACCGAAAGCGCTAATAGCTGCCCGTTTAATTGGTGCATTATTATTAGGCCATGCTGTAGCTTTTCTAACAATTTTATCGGCAGAAATTGTACCTTTTTCTGAAGTTAAAGGTTCCGAAACATTCATGGTTGCTGGAATTACACCATGAGACATACTCAAAATCACTTTAGTCAAGCCAACCATGCCAGCAGCAGTTAACAAGTGACCAGTATTGGCCTTAGCAGAACCCACTAGAGGCGCAGCTTGATGTTGACCAAAGAATGTTTCGATAGAATTGAATTCGGTTGTATCTCCTAATAATGTGCCAGTGGCGTGACACTCTAGATAATCGATGCTTTTTGGACTAAAATTCGCCTCATTGTAGGCTCGTTCAAAAGCTAAGGTTTGTCCTTTAGGATTCGGACTGAGTAAATGCTTCCCTTTGCCATCATTCGATAATCCATTACCGCAGATAGTAGCAAGAATATTATCGCCATCTCTAACGGCATCAGAATATCTTTTTAGCATCACCATCCCGACACCATCGGCGGGAATTAGACCTCTAGACGACTTATCTAAAGGGCGGCTGATGCCGTTTTCTGCATACCCTTGAACACCAGAAAATAACATCCGCACAAACAGGGAATCTGCACAACTTATGGCTCCAGCTAACATGACATCAGCTTTGTGTGACCATAAGTAATGAGATGCTAGTTTAATCGCGTAAAATGATGACGAGCAAGCAGCATCCAGACATAAATTAATCTGGGATAGAGATAAAGCTTGAGCTACGATAGATGCTGGTAAACCAGATATCATCGCATTGTATAAAGAGGCTTTAGTTGCTGTTGTGACAGCTAAATTAAAGTCTTCATACTGCAAAAACTCTCTAAGGACAGGGTTAATAGCTTGCTGGTAAATTGGAGAAAATAATTGATTAGATAATTTTGTTGGGAATGATAAATTACCTAAAATTACGCCACATTTTGCAAGGACAGTTTGATTACCCGAATAACCACTTTGTTCAATTGCTTGTTTAGCTGCATACAATGACCATTTGAAGGTGTTATCTAAGCTATCAACAAATTCTGATGGTAGATTGTATTCAGATGGATTAAACTGAAAGTTGCGGATGTATCCGCCTTTGAGTGAATAAGTTTTGTCTGGTGTACCTTTAACTGGATTGTGAAAGATTGTCGGATCTACTCCGATTTCTTCGACGGTTGCAGAGGATGTCGAATCTTTTTGATTAACGATGTTTTGCCAGTATTCTTCAGGATTCTTTGCATCGGGGAATAGGCATGATAATGCGATGATGGCTATTTTTTCCACGATTTATATGCTCCGAGTTTGGGTATTTAGCAAGAGATAATTAAAAGGCAGGATTTACGCTGTTCCCCAAACTTTGAACGAGGCACTTTATAGCAATCTAAGGTTTTGATAGTTTGTAGTAAGCACTTCAGTGCTTATATTAAGAAGGACTAAAGTCCTTACTACGAACTTTAAACTTGACCAATTACTAGCTTCTGAGCATTTTCATTGACCAAATAATGGCATGAGCGCCGAGCATTCGTGAATAGATTTTACCTTGGCGATCGTGTATGATAAAGTTGGCGATCGCACTACTTGGTGTCTTAAATAGTACTTCACAAGAAACGTAAAATGTTTCGTTATGTGGTATTGCTTCAAACTGTTCAAATTTTTCCACTTTTCCTGGTAAACAACCTTCTTGATGAAAGTGTTGTGTCCAAATCCATAAGGCGTGCATACTCAAGTCAGTTGTGTAAGGATTTACCCATTGCACCGGGAATTGTCCTTGTTGCTGTGGTGTGAGTTCTGGCCAAAGACATTCTGTAGTGATTTTTTCAGGACTGATGTTTAAAACTCTTTTAACTTCTTGAAAACCGGGGCCGTGAAATAATGTCGCCCCACCATTTTGGTAAAAAGCTTTTCCTGTCGCGGTGATAATGTTATCTGGTTCGAGATTGAGAGATTCATAAATGGGTGCATCTGGAATTTCACGCTGGAGATTGAGTTGAGCGCTAAAATGAAAATGGATTCTCCCTTCAGGGTTTTTACTCGAAATTTTGGCTTTAAGTTCGATTCTTTCAAGATTAACTTTAGAAATTTCTTCTATTTCTAAAATATGTTCCTTCGCTAATGTTTCATTGAAAGTAATCCCCTTTAAAACTTTAAAATCTTGGTAATTAAATAATCTATAACCAGGATATAATTGTTCAGAAGCATTGATAATCCAGGTCATTGCACAAGTTGCTGGTAAAACTGGAGAACCAGCAATCGTATGATCGTGCAAAAATGGATTAGCCTCTAATGTCATTTGGCGACGGATACGATGAGTTCGTAGTTCTGAATCTAACTCTGTAGCCATTGGAACTAATGGGCTACCAATCACAACTTGTGCAGTTGGATGATTGGCATTATCCATTTCTTTAACAAGCATTTGTGCCCCGGCTGCAATGGGAATTATCTCGATTTTTCGCTCTTGAAAAATCTTCTTTAATTCTGCTGTCACCATGCCACTATCCCAAGCGCCCCAGTTGATAGCGACTACATGACATGAGGGATAACTTTGCTTAAATATATGGGCTGATTTGTTCAGAATTTCATTTGCGATCGCATAATCAGATTGTCCGGGATTTCCGTAAAATCCTGTTACTGAAGAAAACAAAACTAAATGCTGAAGTTGATTAGGATTGACGCAATTTAGCAGGTTTTCTAAACCTTGAACTTTAGCGGTGTAAACCTTTTCAAAATCCTCTTCTGTTTTCTTTTCAATTAACTTATCAGCTAAGTTTCCCGCGCCGTGAATAATTCCGGTAATTGGGCCGAGATGTTGGACAGCAGTGGCAAGTTTTTCTTGTAAAGCTGACGTATCTGTAACATCGACGCTGATATATTCTGCTTTAGCTCCGGTTTTTTCAATTGCTGCTAGAGTCTTTTTAATCTCGCGGCTAGAGGTTATTTTGTTATATATTTTTTGCACATTTATGGGTGTAGGCTTCTCTCCTTGAGAAAGAAGATTTTCCATGATGCATTTTTTTAATGCGGATTCATCGGCATTTTGAGCGTAATTTGGCTCGGTTTCTAATAGTTCAGAGCGACCGAGGAGGATGAATTTGCAAGGTTGCTGTTGGGCTAATCTGATAGTACACTCAGCCGTAATCCCTTTTGCACCGCCGCTCACGACAAAGACAGATGATGGACTAAGCTGGGCTGTTTGTGTCATAAATCCTCTGGTATTAATTCGTAATTCGTAATACTTCGGCTACGCTCAGTACAAGTTCGCAATTCGTAATTAAGAGATGCTCTAGAAAGCTGGTTACAAGTTGTTTCCTATCTCTTCCTCTGTCTCCTCTGCGGTTCTTTGCCTCAGCTCGCTCGTAGCGAATCGACTCAAAACTTACTTTGCGTTCCTCTGCGCTTTACTCTGCGCCCCTTTGCGTTTAAACTTAAATCCTCAATTGTCCCCAAATTTACGAAACTCGTACTTAGATGTTGCTCACTAAAGGAAAATCTCACGCAGAGGCGCAGAAGCGCAGAGAGAAGAGAGAAGAGATTTTTAATCGGCGATGAGGGTAACTCGTCCTTGTGAGCCATACCCAACTTCACTTATATAAAGGTTGGGATCGTGGAGTTCGGCGATGATGTTTTGTACTGATTGTTTAGCATCAAGTCTGGGACTTAAATCGATCGCACGAGTAAACACCTTTGGCCATTCCCATCTGAGAGTTTTGCTTAATCCAAACAAACCAGCACCGATCGCACCGAAGTTGACTTTGTACTCTAAACCAAAGGCTCCATCAAGGTGAGCTACTGTGCAGAAACAACTACGTCCATGCTTTGCGGCTTCGTTTAGAGAAGGTTTCAGGTGTTTCGCCATCAAAAATACGTGCTTGACGATCGCCTTTTCTGATTCGTTATAAGAAATACTGCCGATGTGATTTCCTACAAACATTGGATGTAAGTGGATGAAGGCCCCAATCGTTCCGCAGTGAGATGCGATCGCTTGCAATTGTTGTTGCAGATGTTCTTCACTCAAGTTTGCTAAGGTGACGCGGGTTACTCCTGTGGGTAAAGGCGCTTGTTGAGCGATCAGCGATTGGGGGAAGCTGATAACTACTACTTTCCAGCCTTTCTCGATTAGGGATTCAGTTAATTTATAGGTGGTGAGGGAACCATCATCGGTGATTAAACCGATGTGTCCCTCTGGTAACGTGAAATCCAAATAATCGGGTTGTGCTAGGCTTCTGAGTTTGACGGGATGGCGCTGGATATTATGCTCTAATTCCGGTGGTTGTTGGACAAACTCAGGCTCAGACTTTTTTTTTTCACCTCCAGCCAACTGCTGTAGGTAATCGACTATTTGACCGATGGTGCGGAGGTCGCCGAGTTCTTCGATATTCGGCTTGGGTAAGTTGGGGTACATTCCTTGCATCGCCCCTAAGATTTCTACCCGTTTAATCGAGTCAATCCCTAAATCGGCTTCCATGTCCATTTCTAGTTCCAGCATCTCTACTGGATAGCCTGTCTTATCGCTGGTGATAGCTAACAGGGTTTCACCTAAGTCTGCAAATTCATCACTTGTAGCGGGAGCGGGAGCGGGTTCTGGTTCTGGGGTGAATGCAACAACTACGCTTGGTTCCGGTGCAGCGACTACCTCAACTACGGGTGCAGCCTCTACTGCAATCTCAGTTGCTTGTTGTACTTCGTGAACTGCAATTTCTACAGTAATACTTTTGGAAGCATGGGATTGCAGATACTTTACAACTTGACCGATGGTGCGTTTTTCTGACAGTTCTTCTAAATTCGGCTTGGGTAGGTTGGGGTACATTTCTTGTAGCGCCCCCAGGATTTCCACCCGTTTGATGGAGTCAATTCCTAAATCCGCCTCCATATCCATGTCCATTTCCAGCATCTCGACTGGGTAGCCCGTTTTGTCGCTGGTGATGGCTAACAGGTTTTTATCCAAGTCAACAATATCGATGGTTGCGCCAGGTACAGGTGCAGCAGTTGTGGGTGCTGGTTCTGGGGTGAAGGCAACAACTTCCTCGACTGGAGGTGCGCTAATTTTGACTACAACCTCAGCTTGAGGTTCTACTACTGGGACAGGTGGCTCTACTGTCTCGACAGTTCCGAAGTGGGGAGTAGGAAGTGGGGAGTAAGAAGTTTCAACTACAGGCTCTACAGCAGCCGAGAGAGGTTCTTGGGTAACATTTAAGCCATTTTTAGCTACAGGCTCAGTTACAGGCAAAGGCTGGCTTTCTACTATCTTGGTAGTAGCAGGTACGGGTGCATCAGTAACAGTTGTTTCTGTGGTGAACGGAGTGAAATTGCTGAGTTTCTCTGCTAGTTCGCTTACTCCCTCACCTGAGATGATTTGAGAATACTCTTGCTGGATGAGTTGGAAAAAGCTCTTAGTATATTCCAGTTGCTCTTGAAGATATTGCTCATGGATGCGTAGGGTTTCACCTTGTTGGGAATGAAACTGCATCATGCTACGCTCTAAGCTTTCCATGACAACTAGCTTCATTTTGGCAGTTTCGGCTGTTGATTTACTTTCGCTCAACAAGGAATTCTGCTGCTGCATCAATTGGAAAAACGCTTTGGCGTATTCCATTTGATGGTTGAGATAAGTACCGTGAACTTGTAAATTCTCAGCTTGATTTTCCTGGAACTGCGTCAGGAGGTATTCTAAACTTGCTAAAAGTTGTTCGTAATTTGTAAGCTTTTCTGGTGTTGGTTGCATCTTAGATTCCTGGACTGGTTGGGACAGGGTAACAGGATTCATCTGTTGCTCTGGCTGGGTGATGATATTAAATGTCACACCGTTCATGGCTGGGGTGGATTTTTTATGTCCGTTAGTCTCAATTACAGCCAGAGGTGGAGTTACACCTGGGCTGCTAAATAAGGGAGCCGCATCAGGATATTCGGGTGTAGGTAATGTGACTTGATGCCCATCTTGCAAAGCGAGAGCGAAGGCATTTTTCGTTTTTTCGGATCTGTAGTTTATTCCGTTTAAACGGACATTTAATGTCTTCTTAGTCTCAATTGGCGGGATGGTTTGGGGAAGTTGGTAAGGATCGAGGTTATTCAAAGCCATGCCTATCACCCGCAACTGCACAACTGCTTCCCGCAAAGAGCGATCGCTATTCTTTTGAGTGCTGGGGTTCAAAGATACGGTAATATGTGGGCGATCGCCAAGAATCTCTTTCACCAAGTTGCTAAGAATTCTTCTCGGCCCAAATTCCACAAAGCAAGTACCACCCGCCGCATAGATATTTTCAATTTCCTGCTTAAACAGCACTGAGTTAGAAAGGTGCGTTTCCAGAATCTTTTGAATACCTTGGGCTTCCTTGGGATACTGCTTACTGGTAACGTTGCTGTAAACAGGGATTTTGGGAGTTTGGAACTTGACAGACTTAGTAGCGATCGCAAAGGATTTCTGAGCAAAGGCGATTAGCGGTGTATGGAACGCTGCTGAAACAGGTAGCAATACAGCTGTATATCCTTTCTCATGTAAAGCCTCTTTGATTCTCGCTATTTCTGCGGTAGGCCCAGCCAAGACAAATTGAGTAGGAGAATTTTGATTAGCGATCGCAACTTGCGGAAAATGCCTCAGCACTGCTTCCACTTTGCTAATGTCTTCTTTGACAGCCAGCATACTACCCGCATCATGATCCGGATCTTCGGGTGCAGCCATTGCTTGACCCCTAGCTTTCACTAAGAACAAGTAATCTTCTGTACTCAAAACCCCCGCAGCCCATAGCGCTGTTAGTTCACCAAAGCTATGACCGGCAACAAAATCTGACTTAAATCCAGCTTGTTGCAGGATGCTGTACATCCCTGCACTCAACACCCCAATGGCTGGTTGAGCGTATTCTGTGCGTTGCAAGGCAGCAATTTGGACATTTTTTTCTGCCTCTCCAAACACAGGATGAGGAAAAACGATTTCTGAAAGTGGCTGCAAATTATCTTTGAGCAACAGGCTATCCATATAACCATGCAGACGGCGCATCAAAGGAAAATTCATCACCAGTTCGCGTCCCATTTCCAAGTATTGCGAACCTTGACCAGAAAATAGAGAGACAACTTTTCCGCCCAATTCCATACCAGAAGCACGGTAATAAATCCCTTGGGGATGTTCCCAAGATGCTGCTGTTCCTTTGAGTTTCAGCCAGTCAATGCTAGTTTGCAATAACTTGCAAGCTTCTTCGAGATTCTCAGCGACAAACCCGAATCGGGGAGCAGAGAGGGGAATTTGTGGCGATTTGCACTCATTGACTAATTGTGTGTAATGTGCATTACCTGATGGCGATCGCAACTTACCTAAAATCTCTTCCGATTTGCTCAACAATTGCTCTACTGTGGGAGCAAACAACAGCACTTCACTAGCACCACTGTGTAAGCGGTAAGCGGCGTTTTGGTCGGCTTCATATTCTTCCAAAACAACGTGATAGTTAGTGCCGCCAAAGCCAAAGGAACTGACACCTGCGCGTCTTGGTGCTTCCCCTTC
This sequence comes from Nostoc sp. DedQUE02, assembly GCF_034531035.1. Lineage (NCBI taxonomy): Bacteria > Bacillati > Cyanobacteriota > Cyanophyceae > Nostocales > Nostocaceae > Nostoc > Nostoc sp. DedQUE02. Next base: position 88,625 of record NZ_JAVRBY020000021.1, read on the forward strand.
TGGACGAATCCAAGGTCTAGTTTCGGTATTCAAATAAAAGGATGAATTTTTAATGTTGAGTTTGGGGTTTGGCTCGGTGATGTTAATTGTCGGTGGTAATACTTTGTGATGTAAAGCCAAAGCAGTTTTAATCAAACTTGCCGCACCCGCAGCCGCTTTTGTGTGTCCAATTTGCGATTTCACACTACCCAAAGCAATGTGCTGCTTTTTATCATCATGCACATCAAAGAAATCTTTTAAAGAACCGAATTCTGTCGGATCTCCAGCCATTGTACCTGTACCATGTGCTTCCATTAACCCAACAGTAGCGGGAGAGAAGCCGGCATCTTCATAAGCACGTTCTAAGGCTTTAACTTGACCTTCTTTGCGCGGAGCATAAATACTCTTGTAACGTCCATCGCTGGAAGTACCAATACCTTTAATTACGGCATATATTTTATCGTTGTCCCGTTCAGCATCTTCTAATCGTTTGAGAACCATCATGGCGATACCTTCACCCAGCATCATCCCATCGGATTTAGCATCGAAAGGTTTGACATTTTCACTAGGAGAAACCGCCGGTGTTTTGCTGAACGATATGTAAGCCATGATAGTGTTGTCGGTATCAACACCACCAGTTAGCATCATGTCAGAACGATGCTCAACTAGCTCACTAATTGCCATTTTTAAAGCACCAAAGGAACTAGCGCAAGCGGCATCAACTACGCAATTCATCCCGCCAAAGTTTAGGCGATTGGCAATTCTACCCGCGACTACGTTAGCTAACATTCCAGGGAAAGCGTTCTCATCCCACTTAACGTAAGCACTTTTGATTTTATCAACGATTTTTTGAGTATCTTCGTCAGATAAACCACTACTTTTGAGTGCTTTTTCCCAAATCGGATATTCCAACCTGGCAGAAAGTGGCATTCCTAATTGCTTGGCCATAGCCACGCCTAAGATTACCCCAACCATCTCGCGGTTAAATTCGCGTTTTTCGCCATAACCTGCATCTTCCATCGCTTCTTTTGCAACCACTAAACTTAATAGTTGCGATACATCTGTGACTTCTAAAATGCTGGGTGGTATGCCGAATTCCATCGGGTTAAAATCTACCTCTGGAAGAAACCCGCCTCTTTTACAATAGGTTTTATCTTCAGTAGTTCTAGGATTTGGATCGTAATAATCTTCAACGCTCCAGTGAGTCGAAGGAACATCAGTAATACAGTCAATTTTGTTTACTATATTTTGCCAGTATTCCCGCAAGTTTCTAGCTTGAGGCAATAAAGAAGCCATGCCAACAATGGCGATAGGATTGTGTTGTAATTGTCTGTTAATTTTGTTGATTGACACTGATTTATCTAACTTCATCTTTTTTCCCTCGATAGACTTAATTACAGCCTGTTCACAATTATTGATAAGGCTTTCTAACTCCGCTAAGGCAGTATCAATTGAATAAGCAGACATAGGGCATAGTGAGTACTGTGGATTGTGTAGCTACAGTAATTTCTGTTGCCTACTAATTAATGAAAAACTCTTGTTGTGCAACCAGTTAGCACCTCTGAAATCCTGGCGAAAAAGTAATTAGAATTATGCCAGGTAAAGCCTTATGTTTCTAGGTGACTTTGGTACACTGCGAAAAAATGTTATCCAACGCTAGACTTTTGCAATTGTGGTAATAAGTCAATGACGTTGTTAAAACTGGTAAAATAGTCTTGGAGTGTAATAGCTGCTTGACCAGTTAATTTAATCCATTTGTAATGGTAAAGATTTTGAGTAATGGTATCCTACTGGAGTGATGAAAACTGAGGAGTAGCGAAGAGAACAGAAACGTTTTTTCACCCGAAAGCTTTTGATTATCTAGCCTAACCACAGCAACATAGCTGTTGTTAATAGCAACGTTCTGTATCTTAATCAATGCCATAGCCAATTTCAACGTCCGGGATAATGTATTTTATGCTATTTGAACCAGCAAAGTTGACAAGTTCGTTACACAAAAGACACCACCTTGAATCCAAATTTATGCAAGTTGAAAAAGTAATTAAACGGGCAGACTGCGATGGTAAAGCAGTTATTTTTAGTTATTTTTAATTTCAAAATTTCAATTAAATAACTAGTTTGTTTAACCACTTTAAAGCATTGAATTAATAAAAACACTAACATACTTTACAGAAATTAAATCATTTCTTTAAAGTTATTTTATAAAGAAACGTCCACAATTACTGATGTTAAATTGCATAAAATTAAGCAAAAAAGTATAATTTGCCACTATATAAATGTGCCATATATTTTGTTATCTACGCATTAACCATAAATTTGTGCTGAATTAAGTTAACAATCTAAATCTGTTGTCTAGTAAGTAACAATTCACTGAATACATAGATAAACTGAATAACCATAAGTGTGTTTTCTCAGAGAAACATCATAATTGAGCCAAAGTTTTGGGTTATTTTTCAATATAAGTCAAGTTAAGAAGCAAAGCGGTTATTTATAAAGCAAATATTAATTTTTAGTATGTTACTTGATAAACATAATCATGATTGCATCAGTTAAAAAGACAGTTATAAAGCTGAAGCGGATAGAATCTGTGGCTACACAAATAAAGTCTGTCTCCACTGACTAAGAAAAATTAGTTATTTGAAACCTACGGAGATGGGTAAAGTCTTACGTAAACGCAGTTTCTTACCGTCGATTAATTATTATGAGCAAAATCAATAATAATGTCTTATACTACACAACCTTGCTAACAATAATCTGTTAGTAATATCAAATCTGCTTAACAATTAACTATTTATTGGTATTCAATTATCAGACAATATATTATTGATGAATATATCACCTCAGCATTTGATCCTACTAAAACCAAATATTGTAGTGAGAGAATCAAGATTTATGCAAAGTGAACCGATTGACAAAAATTATTTTTTAAGCCATAGTTAATGAAAAGTTTATCCAAGTTTTGATTGCATTTTTATTAGCGCTTCGTTGTTCTTGAGAGTTAAGTTTTCTGGTTAGCGAGATTGTATTTTACGCTACTGGTTTAGATGTCAAATTAGGATATAACTTAGGAAGCTTTGAAGTAACACCACCATTAATTTTCACGCCAAAATAGTGATTTTGGGCGGCAAAAGCGTACAACAATTCATATAAAACCAATTTAGACCCATCCATTTGATTAAAGTAGAAACCCTAGAGTAAAAGCCCTCTTGGTAATTTGAGGATGAGTCTATATCTAATGGACTAAATATAACCAGGTTATCTCCTAAAAAAGCAGAATTGGAATGAAAAGATGGCAGTAAATAAAGAAAGTAGATTATTCAGAAAACCCGTAGGCCGATCGCAAGTAATTTTAGCAGCTTCTCTGACTTTGGCGGCTGGATTAATCGCTTTCTATAGTTTGACACCCTATTGGTATAAACCCAAAGTTGTGACAGCGCCAGCAAATCCTCCAAAAGCTGCCACGCCTGCGAAAGTTGCTGTGACTGCTTTGGGACGTTTAGAGCCAGAAGGCGAAGTTACTACTTTGACTGCTCCCACTTCCAATAATGGGGTGCGAGTAGACAGACTGTTGGTGAAAGAAGGAGATACGGTTAAAGCAGGGCAATTATTGGCCTATCTCGAAAATTATGGTCGTTCTAAAACCGCATTGCAACAGGCTATAGACCAGCTGCAAGTTGCCAAAGCTAAATTAGCGCAGGTGAAATCTGGAGGTAAAACCGGAGATGTTGATGCTCAAAAGGCTGTAATTGCCCGTTTAGAGCCACAATATAAAGGAGACGTTGCGACACAACAGGCGACAATTGACCGCATCCAAGCAGAAGTAGACAATGCTCAAGCCGAGAATAATCGCTATCAGCAATTATATAGACAAGGTGCGATCGCGGCTTCTGTAGCAGATAGCAAAGCTTTGCAACTAAAGACTACACAACAACAACTAACAGAAGCCCAAGCCACTCTCAAGCGGACTCAAGACACATACCAAGAACAACGCAAGCAAGCACAAGCACAACTCACCAGCATTAGCGAAGTGCGTAGTGTAGACGTTCAGGTGGCACAAACTGAAGTTAACAGTGCCACAACTTCTGTTCAACAAGCAAAAGCCGACTTGGATTTAAGTTACATCAAATCTCCCATAAATGGCAAAATTTTAAAAATTCATGCTAAAACCGGAGAAGTAATCAGCACCAATAAAGGATTTGCTGAAATCGGTAAAACATCTCAAATGTATGTGATTGCAGAGGTGTATCAAACCGATATTCAAAAAGTGCGTGTAGGACAAAAAGCCACCATTACCAGCACTGCATTTCCTGGAACAATCAAAGGAACTGTAAAAGAAGTTGGTTGGCAAGTTGACAAACAAAATATCTTCAGCATCAACCCTGGCTCAGATACAGACCGCAGAATAATTGAAGTGAAAATCTCCATCGATAATCCCGCAGATAGTCAAAAGGTTGCTCGTTTAACCAACTTACAGGTGGATGTCGCCATTCATATTTAGTCATTATGCATGGAGCATTGGTCATTCACAAATGACAAATGATAAATGACAAATGACATAGGCGCTTCTCTACGAGACGCTACGCGAACGCCTTCCCGCAGGGTATGACAAATAACAAATAAATCCATGATTTTCAAAATTCCTTTAGCATGGCTACAGCTAGCCCAGCAAAAAGTTCGTTTACTAGTAGCTGTAGCCGGAATTGGTTTTATTGTGCTGCTCATGTTTGTGCAACTTGGTTTTCAAGATGCTCTTTATTCCAGTGCAACTGCTGTGCATCAAAATCTCAAAGGAGATTTATTTTTAGTGAGTTCGCAATATAAATCTTTGACCTCAAATCAAAGTTTTTCGCGAACTCGTTTATATCAATCTCTAGGCTTTGATGGCGTAGAGTCAGTTAGCCCGATGTATTTGCAATTTGCCAAACTCAAAAATCCGGCAACTAGTGAGAAATATTCAATATATGTTATTGGTTTCGACCCAGGTAGACCTGTGATGAATCTCCCAGAAGTGGAGAAAAATTTAGATAAACTCAAAATTCCCGATGTTGTGCTTTTTGACCGAGGTTCTCGCCCAGAGTTTGGCCCAATAGCTCAAAAATTTAATGCGGGAGAGACTGCACAGACAATTGAAATATTTCCCTACAATTCCTTAATTGGCTATAGAGTGAGAATTGGTGGTTTATTCACATTAGGCCCTTCATTTGGGGTAGATGGAAATTTACTTGTTAGTGACTCAACTTTTTTGAGGATAAATCCCAATACTCGTCCGGCGGATATGATAGATATCGGTTTGATTTCACTCAAACCTGGTGCTAATGCTGAAAACGTACTGAAAAATTTACAGGCAAATTTGCCTAGTGATGTCCAAGTTTTTACCCGCCAAGGCTTTATTGATTTTGAAAAAAACTATTGGGCTGTTAGAACACCCATTGGTTTTATTCTTAACTTGATGTTGACAATGGCTGCCGTTGTTGGTGTGGTTATTGTTTATCAAATTCTTTACAGCAATATTGCTACCCAATTTGTTGCTTACGCCACTTTAAAAGCCATTGGTTATGCCAATAGCTATTTATTAAATGTGGTATTTCAACAAGCTTTAATTTTGGCAATTTTAGGTTATATTCCAGGATTTATTACTTCTGTATTGTTGTATAGCTTTGCAGCAGAAGCAACTAAGTTACCAATAATTATGACCAATAATAATGCACTTATTGTCTTAACTTCAACAGTTCTTATGTGCATAACTTCTGGGGCGCTTGCTATCAATAAACTCCGTTCCGCCGATCCAGGAGATATTTTCTAAGCAATTACTATATTCTTGTTAAAAGTATTGCTTTGCATTAACTAATGGCGATTTGAAAAGCTTGTCCATTCGATTTCCGATAAACTGATGCAAAGCTCTACAATAGCAATGCGATTTGATTTATAAATTTATTTTTGTAGGAGGCAGCAATAGGCAATAGTCAAGAAAACTCTTTGAGTTGTACTGAGTTTTTTCACGCAATCAAATATGAGTCCTATAAGATTACCTATCTTTTCTCTATGCACTTCTGCATAAGATAAAAATATTTGGTATTCTTTCACCGAAAACAGACTTCTAATCCAAAATCTAAAATTGGTATAACCCTTAATATATGAACCTCAACAACAAAACTCTCCTAATTACTGCAATCGATGAATTTGTCGGTTTGCGTACAGCCGAGTTAGCAATAGCGCAGGGAATGAAGGTTCGTGGACTACAAAGTTCTACAGAAAAGAACAAACAATTACAGCATTTAGGTGTTGAGATAATTATTGGTAGTATCACCGATTCTACTATTGCCCAAAAGGCTTGTCAGGGAGTAGATATCGTTTTACATACAGATCAAATTGCCGAAGAAGCTGGTACAATTAACCATTTTCGTGATATCAATGTTGGCGGTACTGTCAACATGGCTAAAGCTGCTAAACAGGCTGGTGTCAAAACATTTGTGCATCTATCCAGTGTAATGGTTTACGGTTTCAACTATCCTAATGGGGTTACAGAATCCGGCCCACTATCTGGCGAAAATAATCCCTACTGTCAAACGAAAATAGAAGCTGAAACAGCACTCTTAGAACTGAATAATTCCCCAGATTTTGGCATCATCATTATTAGGGCTGGAGATGTTTACGGCCCAGGAAGTATCCCCTGGATAGTTAGACCAATTCTGATGATGCGTCAAAAATTATTTGCTTGTGCCAATGATAGTAAAGGAGTGATCAATCATGTATATATAGATAACTTGATTGATGGCATCTTTCTGGCGATGGAAAAAGAAACCTACGGTGAAATATTTAATATCACCGACGGACAAGAAACTTCGTGGAAAGAGTATTTTATGCGTTTAGCAGCAATGGAAGGTTTACAAGCACCCCTTTCATTATCAAAAGATGAAATCAAGTTGTTTCTAAAGTTACGTGTTCAAGGGCAAAAACTTTTTCGGAAAAAAGTTGATATTTTTCCAGAGTCTATAGATTTTATGACTCGTCCCTACGCTTGTTCCATTGTCAAAGCCCAAAATCTGTTAAATTATAAACCAACAATTGACCTAGAATCAGGAATGCAGCGAACACATGAATGGCTGCAAAAAACAGATATTCAAAGCTTGATGAAATAGTTCACAGATTTTTGGCAATTCTGAAGTCAGGAGTCAGAAGTAAGAATTCAGAATGATACAAAATCAAGAAGCTAGAAGGCGCTTGATTTACTTGAAATTATTAAGCTTGATATCAAAGTATTCTTAATTCTGACTTCTTAGTAATTAAGCATTAAATAATCCACCATTTTCCGCATACTTGTTTTCTATGAGTAGCAATCAGCCACGATTGAGCATCGGATTACCTGTATACAATGGTGAAAAATTTCTCAGAGAAGCCATAGATTCAATTTTGGCTCAGACCTTTGAAGATTTTGAACTAATTATTTCAGATAATGCATCTACAGATAAAACTGAGGAAATTTGTAGAGCTTATGCCGAACAAGACCAGCGTATCTCTTACTACCGCAATGATACAAATATCGGTTGTGCCCGTAACTTTAACCGCGTCTTTGAATTGTCTTCAAGTGAGTACTTTAAATGGGTAGCCTATGATGATCTACATGCTCCAGATTTTATCAAGAAGTGTATTGAGGTGCTTGACCAAGACCCTACTATAATCTTGTGTCACTCCCAGGTATATTTCATTGATGAAAAGGGGAGTTTTCTCCAAAACTACGATATCAAACTCAAGGCAGATGCATTAAAACCACACGAGCGGTTTCACGAATTGCTGACCAAGCATTTATGTTATCAATGTTATGGTGTAATTCGCGCTAATGTCCTGAGAATGATACCACCTATGGGTGGTTACGGTAATGCAGATGGAATTCTTTTGTTAAGACTTGGTATTCTTGGTAGGTTTTATGAAATCCCTGAATACCTGTTTTTTGCCAGAAGTCATCCGCAACAATCAATGAGTATGTTTTTTCCGAATTATTTGTTGTTAGCAAACAACAATGAAAAATCCTCATTGAGTATACTACCTGATTTTTATGGGTATGCAGTGTGGTTTGATTCAGCAAAAAAAGGACAAATTTTATTGCCACATTGGAGAATTATCTGGGAGTATTTACTTTCTATATGGCGTACTCCCTTGAGTTTGAATGAGCGCCTGTGTTGTCATCGAAGTCTACATCAGCAGTTAAAAGGTACAGAATATCTTTTGCTGAAAGATTTGCTAATAGCGCTGCAAAGACTTTGGCAAGGTTGGCAACCAGCATCAATTAAAGAACAGCAAATCACACTTTGAACGGATCAGTTCATAAATTAAAGCTGGTGAATACAGCTTTTAATCAATCCCAAAATCACCTATTCTGACTACAAAATTATGCTGAAATTATCTCAACTATCTCATGTTTTGCTTGCGGCTTTAGCGAGCATCAGCTTTGCTAAAACAGTGAATGCAGAGCCAACTGCAACACTTAGTGTTGTGGTAAATGGAATACATCACCAAAAAGGTGAGATTTGCTTCCGAGTTTACTCAAGTGAAAAAGGATTTCCGATGAGTAATTCTAGTGGCTCTCAAAGTGGCTGCGCTAAGATTACTGGCACTTCTGTAAAAAAAGAATTTTCCGGTTTGAAACCTGGAACTTATGCTGTCGCTGTAGTTGACGATCAAAATGGCGATCGCAAATTAAATAAAGACTTTTTTGGTATTCCCAAAGAAGGTTTTGGAATTTCTAAAAATCCAACTGTGTCCATAAAAACAGGTACACCAAAGTTTCGTGATGCCAGTTTTGTTGTAAACAAAAATACAACAGTTAATATCATCATGAAATATTCGCTGGATTCGTAAAGGGAATGGGAAGTAGGGAGACAAGGGGACAAGGAGACAAGGGGACAAGGGGGACAAGGGGGAATTATTGAACAACTCTCTCCCAAGTCTCCCCCCTCTTCCTTGTCTACCTTGTCTCTTCTCAATGCCCCATGCCCAATGCCCAATCCCTCATTCTGTCGGAGACTAAAAATTTAATGGAAGATTTGGCGATATTTCTGTCTAAGTCTTTGACGGGTTGGCTGGTTATTCAGGTGTGTTTCACGCTTGTCTTTATATGGTATCTGCGCTCATCTAAAAAAAACTTATTACCAGACGATCAGTTACCTAAAACCGCAGTAATTCTTTGCTTACGCGGAGCCGATCCGTTTTTGCCTAGATGTTTGCGATCGCTCCTAAATCAAAACTATCCACAGTATGATTTAAAGTTGATCGTTGATAGTCACGAAGATCCCGCTTGGAAAATTGCCAGTGAAACTATCACTGAGCAAGAAGCAACTAATGTTCAAATCAGCCCTTTAAGAATAGTACGCAACAATTGTAGTCTCAAATGCAGTTCTTTAATCCAAGCTGTCCGTGAGTTGGATGATTCCTACAAGGTGGTTGCTTTAGTAGATGCTGATACTATAGTTCATGTGAATTGGCTACGAGAATTAGTCAGTCCTTTAGGCGATGCGAAAGTAGGCGCAACAACCGGCAATCGTTGGTACGTGCCAACAGGTAGGTATTGGGGTTCTTTAGTGCGGTACGTCGGCAATGTGTCTACAGTAGTGCAAATGTTTATCTTTCAGATTCCTTGGGGTGGAACTTTGGCTGTGAAAACAGAAGTGCTTCGCCAAACAGAACTGCTAGATAAGTGGGGACAAGCTTTAGGCGAAGATTTTATGATGCACGACATCCTGAAAAAACATGGTTTTCAGGTAAAGTTTGTACCTTCGCTGCTAATAGTCAATCGTGAAGAGACTGATTTATTCAACTTAATAGACTATCTCAAGCGCCTCATCCTTTTTTCTCGACTGTATCACCCACGCTGGTTAGCTCTTGTTAGTGAAGCTGTTTCTAGCATTTTGTTTCCGACTCTACTGATTGTGTTAGTTCTAGAGTCGTTGTTAGAGGCAAAATGGGAAGCTGCGACTCTCTTGTTAGGCTGCTATGGAGTCTATACTGTCGCATTACTCTTGATAATGCTGGTGTTGGAATTAGAGATACAGCGAGTAGTTCGCTCTAATGACCAGGCGATCACAAAATTATCAGCTGCTACAATCATTAAAATGTTAATTGGGATTCCGTTGACACAGTGGGTTTATGGGTTAGCGATGCTATCATCCCTGTGGGTTTCAACAGTCACTTGGCGCGGTGTCAGCTATCGAGTTCAAGGGCCCTGGAATGTTCGGTTAGTTGAATATCGCCCTTATCAATGGTTGGATCAGCCGATTAATAGCAAGGTTTCTCTCTGAAATAAATTGTTAGATATAAACTAGGGTATGAAAGTTCTTACACTAAACATTCCCTAGTCTTCAAATTATATTATCTTATATTTAGTAGAACTATATTAGCTATAACCCTTGTCAAAATACAGTTTTTGTTTGTTGATTAACCAAATTTATTTCGATTCATGACAAGGGTTTGTAGAAATATATTAAGGGGAATTTTGACTTAGTATTTTGGATAGCTTGATAGTTTCTAAGCCAGGTAGATATAGCGGTTTGCTTCTAATCCAGACCTAACCAGCAACACCTTATCTACGTCTTTTTAAGTCTCTTTTGAGACGGAAGTGGAAAAACTTTTGTTGCTGGAAAGGGAGTAAGCTTCTCTCTTTGTATATGGAAGTGAGGTCAGAGTTTATTACACGCAAACAAGAAACCTTAGAAACATCATCTTCATAATCGGCAATTTTGGCTATTTAACAATGCGTAAATCCTTAGTCTAACTGTATTAGTGGGAATTTCTGAGCCAAATAATCAGGATGTTCATCAAACATTTGCTGCGTAAATCCTAAGTTAAAAACCAGCAATTTTGTGAAATATTCCCCTTTATTATGACTAAGCAAAAACTTCGCATTGCACTGTTTACAGGGTTGTATGCTCCTTTCTTAACTGGTGTTTCCGTTGCAGTTCACCAACGAGTTCGTTGGTTGCTAGAGCAGGGACATGAGGTTTTTCTAATCCATCCGCAAATCAATGATCGCTACCCCAAAAATGTTGGCGATCGCCCCATGCCAGGTTTAGAAGAAATTCAATCTTTCCCCAATTTTTCTGCTTACGCATTCCCTACAGAACCACTGGTATTTTACAAGTCTCTTCCTCAACCATTAAACTATCGGCATTGGAGCGATACCAAGTTGTTGGAGAAATTTCAGCCCGATATTATCGTGGTTGAAGAAGCAGCCCAAATGAGAGGTTTATACTCATTTTTCTTACAAGGTTATGGTCGTCCAATCGGCACTCAATATGCAAAACGAACAGGCACACCAATAATATCACTCTTCCATACAGATATTGTTGCGTATATCAAATATTACTTTGGAGAGCGATTTTTCAATTTGGTTCGTCCCATCGTTCCCGTTTTAGTCAAGCAATTTAGTGAGTCTTATGACTTCAATTACTTCTCTTCTAAAGAACAACTGACTAAATACGAAGAACTGAAATGCCAACGTGCTGAATACGTCGCTTATCAAGGTATCGATTGCGAGAAATTTCACCCGCGAAACATTTGTTACGATCCCATTCCTAACGATAATCGACCAACTCTGTTGTTTGTCGGACGCATCACACCCGAAAAGAATGTCAACCAATTGCTTGATATCTTTCCAGTCATAGCTGCGAAAATTCCTGATGTGCATCTGGTGATTGTTGGTAGTGGCCCACTAGATGAAGAGATTCGTGAGCGTGCTAAAAAGTTTGGATCGGGTGTTACTGTATGGGGTGAGTCTCATGGTACAGAACTTCTAGGTTGGTTTGCCAGAGCAGATGTTTTTGTTAACCCCTCCGTCACCGAGAACTTCTGCACTACAAATAACGAAGCATTAGCATCTGCAACCCCTTTGGTTGCTGTTGTTGCACCGTCAACATCAGAACAGGTATTTCCTGGTCGTAACGGCTTCCTTGCCCAACCTAACAACCCCACAGATTTCGCTCAAAAGGTAATTGCGATTCTGGAAAATCCCGGTTTGAAAGCAGATATGACTAGACACGCTCGCCCCTCTATACTCGAATTTGATTGGTCAGCGTGTATGCAGAAATTTGAACACAAACTTTACCAAATCGTTGAAGGAGCGCAGAAGGTGAAGGTAGGTACAACCAGTATAAGAGGATAACGATCGCAAATATGACGATCGCTAGTATTTAGAATACTAGCGATCGCTAACACTGCAACTTTTTGCACCAACGAGTTTAGAATGATTAAACACATTCGACTTGCATTCTCCTAGTTGCAGCTAGTGGAAGCTGTGAGTTAATGAAACTTTGAATTTTTCCTTTCTCTACCAGGCTGCACCTTAGATGCAAGTCGATACAACTTAGATGCATCTACCCGCAACTAAGTTGCATCGACCTGCAATTTAAATGCATCGACTTGCAATTTAGTTGCATCGACCTGCACAATAGTAGTAGCGCTGGCGTAGCCCACCGTAGGTATCGCTACTACTCTTGTTAAAATCAATTTTCTTAAAACTTTGCAATATAAAATATTCAAAATTAACTAAGTTGATTCACCAATACTAAAGACATCCGACTCGCACTGCTGTAGTTGCAGCTTCAGTGCGGTTGGTTACTCCTAATTTATTTAGTACCTGGCTGACATGATGCCTAATAGTAGAAGGACTCAGTTTCATCTGTTGAGCGATCGCTTCATTACTTAATCCTAAAGCCAGTAGTGCTAAGACTTCTTGCTGTCGCTTGCTCAATTCATAGACAGTTTGGGATGACGGTTTGCTCGGTTGCAGCAAAGCCTGAATCACTTCTGCTGCCAACATAGAGCGACCCATCGCAGCAGCTCGTATGGTGTCTGCTAACTCATCAATCGAGATACCTTTGAGTAGGTAGCCAATGGCTCCGGCTTGCATTGCTTGCTGTACTAAGTCATTCTCTAGAAAACTCGTCAAAATTAAAACTTGAATTTCTGGGTATTTTTTGCGGATAGCTCTTGTTGCTTGTGCCCCATTCATCCCCGACATCATCAAATCCATCAGCACCACATCTGGCTGCAACTGTTCGCACAAATGTATTGCTTCATCTGCATTACGCGCTTCACCCACTAATTCAATGTCATCAAACGCCAGCAAGATAAATTTAATACCTCCCCGCAGGATTTCATGATCGTCAACACTAATTACCCGAATCGGTTTCAATGATTTATCTTTTTCCATATATTCCATACATAAATCCGGGATATTAAAGCTATTTTTAAAACATTTACATTACATTATTCTTCCATTTTCAGTATTTATACGTGAAATTCTTAATCTTTAATTTTTTATTTGCCGCCAGTCAATCACGCAAAAATCCCACAATCATAGTATGAAAATCTGTCTTTTTTAAGCGAGTCAATGAAAATAAACATCACTATATTACAAAAATCAATATATCTAAAACCCTTACCAATGAAATATGAAAAATACTTCGGCTCCGAGGTAGTTGAATCTCGACTTCGCTCGATTACCGCGTAGTCGAAACTCAGTACAAGTGACAAATGACAATTTCAGTAGTTAACTTTATTTCTGCCCAATACTTTTATTTACAGCGCTTGACCAACTCAGAACAATCTCAGTCCCTTCCCCTGGATAGCTTGACAAATGGAAAGTAGCACCAATGGACTCAGCCCGTTCTTTCATAATTGCTATTCCCAAATGACCAGATGATATCGGTATCTGTCTGAGGTCAAAACCGCAGCCATTATCGTTGATACCCAAAACCAGCTTTTGTGAATCGTACTCAAGGCTGACTGATACAAGCGTTGCTTGGGCATGTTTAATAATATTATTAAGTGCTTCTTGAGTAATCCGATAGAAAACGAGCTTTACCTCACTAGATAAAGAAAAATCACCTTTTACCGTTGTTGTTACCTGTAAACTTGCCCGTCCAGAAATTGCCTTGGTTAACTGCTGTATTAGTTCACCTAACGGTTTCTCTGCCAAACCATCGGGACGTAACTCGATTAGTAAATTTCGCATCTCTGCTAATGCCCCTTGTGTGAGTTGGGCGAGTTCCTCTAATCCTTGTTGGGCTATGTCTGGGTTGCGTTTCCAAACTCTAGGTAAAGCTTCGGCAGTTGTCGCTACAGTAAACAATGTCTGCGAGACTGAATCGTGTAAGTCACGAGCGAGGCGATTTCGCTCAACTTCCACAGCAATTTTTCGTAGCCGTTCGCTTTCTAGCAATTGTTCGCGTAGTTTCACCGCTTGCATTAAATCTTTGGATAAGCGTAGACTCATAATTATCGCGAAGGACAGATATCCAAATTCAGTCAGGTAGATAAATTGGATCTTTTCCAAATCTACTAGGCGATCGTGTTGCACAGCTACTATCTGAATCGCTAAACTCACGCCTAAACTAAGTGCTGCTTGCTTCTCACCGCGCCGATATTGAAGGTAACAAGTAGAAACAGCGAAAATAGTATTACTGTTTAAAGCTAATAATTGAAAACCGAATAAGGGATTGAGTGTACCTTCTGGGTAATAAATAGATTCGCCCCAAGGCAAAGAAACACTTGATAGGCTACTTACATGAGAGTAGAGAATCCCTGTTGGGGAAATTTGGTTGATTAACAGGCTGATGGCGTACAGGCTATTCAGTACCAAAATTAAACGCACTGGCTTTATTTTAGTAAAAACAGCTATAAACCATACAACAGTCACAGCATAAATATATCCTACAGAACATACCAATTTTTGAGCAGCGATGTAGTCTTCTACGTTAGCAGCTTGATATCTCAGCATTAAAGCTAGGATATAGCTAACACATCCTAAGCAAACTAACCCAAAGTGCAAATGAAGCCTGGTTTGTAATTTTCCACAGGCAATCAGCAGGTGAAACAGACCAACATATAAACAAATGCCAGTAACTATACCCAGGACGATTAGAACCAGAGTCATTAGTTAATTGTATCAAATATATACAAGCATCATATACGTTTATTCAGACGATCGCTTCTCATGCAAAAAGAGCGATCGCATCTACTTGGATAATTCTTTGATGCTGATATCCTTTGCATTAACCTGTACCTTTGTTGCATTGGCTAGCAACTTAGTAGCATTGACTTGCAACTTGATTGTATTAGGATATACCCTTGTTGCATTCAAGTTGTACAAATGAGCGTGACTCAGTTATTAAGGAGTAGTGACAATACTTCTCGGTTAAGGGG
This sequence comes from Nostoc sp. DedQUE02, assembly GCF_034531035.1. Lineage (NCBI taxonomy): Bacteria > Bacillati > Cyanobacteriota > Cyanophyceae > Nostocales > Nostocaceae > Nostoc > Nostoc sp. DedQUE02. Next base: position 103,799 of record NZ_JAVRBY020000021.1, read on the forward strand.
AAAAGGGGAAAGGGAAAAGGGAAAGAAAAAACCTTTAACCTTTACCCTTTACCCTTTACCCCAAACCCGATTCCGAGTTAAAAATGCACAAAGCGAGAAGTATTGGGAGTAGTGACGTTTGCCACTCTTTTTGTTCAGTATAAGTCTTGTAGGGTGTGTTATCGCACGAACGTAACGTACCGCCAAGGATTTACGGTGCGTTAGGACTGCCGTCCATAACGCACCCTACTTAAATTTTTCACCTTACTGATAGCTTTAGAGTGGCAATGGGTACATTAAATACATCACTGACAGCAGTATGTTAATATGACCACCCAAAATACAACACGCCGTTTGCGCCCTCAATTAATTAGTGAAGATGTTACTTCATGGCACGGTTTACAAACCATCAATACTTATGAAACTAACCGTGCTGAAGCCTCTGCTGCCAAATTACAGCAAGCTTATCAAGCTATGTTAGCCCAGCAACAAGCGGAAACTGAAAAACAAACTTTATACCGGGCTGCGGCTGATGCTGCACGATTAGCAGAATGGGAATTTCACAATACGGTCTTAGCAATGAAAGAAGTTGTACGCGGACAATATGGATTAGATAGCGATCAAGCCCAAGCAGTAGGATTGAAGAAAAAATCGGAGTACAAGCGTCCTAGCCGTAAAAAGTCAGTTACATCATTAGCTAAGTAAAATTAACGCATTTTAAGAGAGCGATCGCACTTACATTACTTGTGCGATCGCTTTGTTGCATAGATGAGAACCTTAGACTTCTTGGCATTTGTCGGGAAAAGGTTTGTTATTTTCCCTTTACCCTTTACCCTTTAACCTTTACCCCTCTCTTGCAAAGCTCTCTATCACTTGTCATCCGTCAGCAAAATTTTAACACTACAAATAAGCATAAGTAACACTTATATAGGACAAAGATCCTAGTCAAAACTTGGATCTTTGTCCGATGCGGTGATTGAGGCGATCGCTATATAATCCATTTCGCCACAGCAAAATTTAGGCAATTACCTCACCCGACAATGAATAAAATTTGGTTTGGCAATACTTTATTGTTTAGTTCAGTTTTGGCAAGTACCTTACTTGCTAGTCCTAACGTTGCTAGGAGTAACGACTTCACCGTACCCGAAACTTTAGTAAATACAGCACCTTGTCGCCTTAATGTCACTGGTGCTTATCTAACAACAATCTTCAACGCAGATAACAGCGTCGCCTCTCGTGGAGTTATTACACTGACCGCAGATGGTAACTTTTTTGTCACCGACTCCAATCAAGGTGGTGTAACCAAGGTCTTCAATCCCTTTACTAGTGGACAAGGCGCTTGGAAGTGTAATGGCAAAACTGGAGTAAGTGCTAGGTCTATCACCTTTGCTTTTCCTGGAAGTGCAGGAGCCGGTAGCATTGGCCGCGCCAACTACCAAGCCACCTTTAATCCCCAAACGCAGACAGTACAAGGGACTATCACATTGCGCCTTTTCAACCTCAATGCTAATCCGTTGTTAAACAATGTCTCGCCTCTAGGAACATTCAACTTCTCTGGGCAACAAATCAAACCTAATTAATCGTTGAACGAACAAAGGCACAGAGAGTCAAAGGTTTAAGGATAAATTATTTCCTTTGCCAAAACGGTATTGAGCCACTTAGATATAGCATTCTCGTTTGGATGCAATACGCTTTAGTGGCGCACAGCTGTGCGTCCTTACAAACAAATATTTTTTGCTTGGAAGTCGCTTGAAAAACTCCGAAGCGATGTCTACGACAAGGCTTACGCCTACGCCACTCTCACGTTTCACATAAGTATCAATTATATAAGACAAAGATTCTTGTCAAAACTTGGATGTTTGTCCGATGCAGTCACAGAGGGGTAGACGCGCTGCTTCCGCTTGTCGTCAGACACCGCTCTATAGTCTACTTCACCACAGCAAACTTAACAACAAACGACGAAGGTAATAACTATGACAACTATCAATTTTGACGATTTAACTCCTGGTACAGTTTTAACTAATCAGTATTCAGGAGTAACGTTTTCATCCGATCCAGGGAATTCGGTCAGAACAGTTTTTTATCCCTTTGGGCCTTCTCTACCAAACGTAATCGGTACATTCAATTCAAGCGGCCAGATTAATGGAAACCTAAATCTTAATGTTGATTTTGCTCAACCAGTTAATGATTTATCGTTTTTTGTAGCAGGAGGAGATGATAGGGCTGGTACTGTTGCCAAAATTGATGTTTATACAACTACAAGTTCGTCACCCATTACAGTCGATATCATCACTGATGGTAATGGTCGTACTTCAGATCTTGTAGATTTATCATCATTCACAAACATTACCCGCATTAGTATTAACAACATAACGGATCCTAGAGGTTTTCCTTATGATAGCTTTCAATTCAACTTTGCTCCAGTTGCCGTTGATGACAGCGCCACTATCAATGAAGACACCGCCTTCAGTGACACCGTACTAGCCAATGATAGTGACTTAGATACAAGTGATGTCCTCACTGTTAGTGCAGTCAACGGCAATACTGCTAATGTGGGTAATCAAATTACCTTAGCTTCTGGTGCATTATTAACTCTCAATAGTGACGGTAGTTATAACTACAACCCCAACGGTCAATTTGAATCTTTAGCTGCGGGTGCGACTGCCAGCGACAGTTTTACTTATACTATTAGCGATGGTAGCGGCACTAGCACAGCTACAGTCAACCTCACCATCAACGGTGTCAACGATGCGCCCACAGGTTCGCCTACAGCTACATTAAGCAACACACCAGAAGATACTGCCATCGCCATTAATACATCTGACTTATTAGCAGGTTTCAGTGATGTCGATGCTGGTGATACCCTCTCAGTTACCAACTTGACTGCCACTAACGGGGCATTGGTAAATAACAACAATGGCACTTATACCTTCACCTCAAATGCCAACTTTAATGGTACTGTTAACCTTACCTACGATGTCACTGATGGCACAGCGACTTTAACCGGACAAACTCAAGCTTTCTCTGTCACCCCTATTAACGATGCCCCTGTTGCTGTTGATGATACTGCTACCACATTCTTTGGTACTACCGTCAACATTTCAGTTGCCACCCTACTAGCCAATGATAGCGATGTTGATAGCACCTCCCTTAGCATCACTGGTGTCAGCGGTGCGACCAACGGTACTGCTGTCCTGAATAATAACGGCACAGCCAACAACAGTGCAGATGATTTTGTTTCCTTTACACCAAATCTTCTGTTCTTTGGTAATGCCAGCTTTAACTACACCCTTAGCGATGGTAGCCTCACTGATACTGGTACAGTGACAGTGGCTGTCGGTATTAACAATAATGGCACGAATCAACCGGATAACATAATTGGCACTATTGGTAACGACATCATCAACGGCGGCAATGGCAACGATACCATCTACGGCGGCGCGGGTAACGATAGCCTCGACGGTGGTAATGGCAACGACATCTTGTATGGCGATGGACTGATGGATGGCGGCGCGGGTAACGATACCCTCAACGGTGGTAATGGTGATGATACCCTCTATGGCGGTGGTGGTAGCGATCGCCTCACAGGTGGAAATGGCAACGATCTGTTTTATGGTGGTGCTGGCAGTGACACCCTTACAGGTGGCAATGGTAACGATATCTTTGCCTTTGCTGGTGGACAAGGTACTGACACCATTACTGATTTTGTTAAGGGTAGCGATCTGATTGGATTGTATGGTGGTTTAAGCTTTGGGCAATTAAGTTTCTCTGGTAACAATATCTTAGTCACTTCCACTAATGAAATTTTGGCGACGCTGACTGGTATTAATACTACGACGCTGACTGCTGCTAATTTCGTCACACTTTAATCATCGCTATTTTATCCAACGTCTTTTAGATGCGTAGGTTGTGCTTCTGACTTTTCACGTCATGTGGAAAAGCCAACGAAAAACCTAACCCCCTAACCCCCTTCCCTACTAGCGTTGGGGGAAGATTCAAAGTCTCTCTCCTTGTAGGAGAGAGATTTAGAGAGAGGTTTTCCAGATCCCGTGAAAAGTCAGGTTGTGCTTACCGTGCGAGAATCCAACCTAAATAGTGCTTTGAGATGTTGGGTTTTATCCCTCAACCCAACCTACATCTACATCAGATTTTTTGTGAAAGTTTAACTTTGTTGGGTGGGCAAATGCTTGCTCACCTAACTGCACCTTTATTGCATTGGCTTGCACCTTTGTTACATCGACCTGCACCTTTGTTGCATCGACTTGCACCTTTGTTGTCTTCAAGAGCAATTTGATTGCATTGCCTTGCACCTTTGTGGCATTGAAATTGCACAAATTCACTTAGCTCAATCTTTAAATACTAGTGCTAATCATCACTTACCGAAAACGGCATAAGGGCATAAGTATTAATTATATAGGACAAAGATCCTAGTCAAAACTTGGATCTTTGTCCGATGCGGTCGTTGGAGCGATCGCTCTATAATTTCTTTCGCTACAGCAAAATTGTCACAACTGCCTAGCCTGTGAAATCACAACCCATAGGCAATACTTTTCGGATAAGTGCCAAACACCACTTTGGCGGTTTGGGAAAAGGGTAAACGGTAAGGGGTAAAGGGTGCATTTAAACCTTTTCCCTTTTACCTTTTCCCTTTAACGGAAAAGTATTGAACCCATAGGTGCAAAAGCTTTTATATCAAGGCAACAAATCAAAGCTAATTAACCGTAATGACTGGCAAAATCCACTTTATCTCCGGCTTACCTCGTTCCGGTTCCACCTTACTCGGAGCTTTACTGCGGCAAAATCCCCGATTTCACGCCAGTATGACAAGTCCCGTCGGGAGTTTGGTAAACCGAATGCTGGAAGCGATGAGCGAAGACAACGAATATTCTGTCTTTATCACCCCAGAGCAAAAACGGGCATTAACCTTAACGATATTTTCCACATTCTACCAGCCCCAAGCTGATAAAGAAGTCATCTTTGACACTAACCGCTTGTGGTGTAGCAAATTGTCCTTAATTCACGAGCTATTTCCTGGCTCCAAGGTAATTTGCTGTGTGCGAAATGTGGCTTGGATTATGGACAGCATCGAACGGCTAATTAGAAAAAACGCCTTTGATGTGTCGCGGATGTTTAACAATGCTGGCGAAGGTTCCACAGTTTACACCCGCACCGAAGCTTTGAGTGGTGGGGGAAGGTTAGTCGGGTTTGCTTATAACGCTCTCAAAGAAGCGTTTTATAGCGAACACAGCGCAAGTTTACTTTTAGTGGACTATGACTTATTAACCCAAGCACCGGATAAAACCCTATCGCTAATTTATCAATTCATAGAAGAAGAACCCTTTGAGCATGATTTCGATCGTGTGGAATACGAAGCTGAGGAATTTGATTCTCGGCTGAATACCAAAGGCTTACATCAGGTGCGTCGCAAAGTTGAGTTTAAACCGCGATCGACAATCTTACCACCGGATTTATTTGCTCAATATGATGCGTTGTCTTTTTGGCAGAACCCCAGTAATAGCCGAGCGAATGTGATTGTCGCCCAGCCGATACCAGCGGCGAATTCATCAAGCTGAGAATTTTCTCTCTTTGTTGCTGCATAGAGACTGTAGGTTGGGCTTACCGTGTGAAAACCCAACAAAGACTTGCAGATGTTGGGTTTCGTTGCGTCAACCCAACCTAGTATTTTTTCTTATTTACCTAACACCAGAGGAAATCAATCAAATGGCAAATTTCATCGTTAACCAAACCACTGATAACGGTCTTGGTGATACGAATGGCACCCTCAGTTATGCCATTCGCCAAGCTAACCAATTAGCAGGGGATGACACCATTACCATTGATAACGATGTTCGCATCACTGGGGTAATGAAGACCTTGGTGAACAGCAACATCACTATTACGGGCAACAACCACAGCATTAGCGGTGATGCTAATAACAACGGCATCAACGATAACGGCGACTTGCGCCCCCTATTCATCTTGTCAGGAACAGTCGGTATTTCCAATTTAACCATCACCAACGGACGAGCTAAAGGCGGAGATAGTAACGGTGGTGGTGGCGGTGCTGGTATGGGCGGCGGCTTGTTTATCTATGATGGCAATGTTTCCCTCACGAATGTTGCTTTTAGTAATAACGCAGCACAAGGTGGTAGTAGCGGTTCCGGCAGCAACGGCGGCGGCGGTATGTTTGGCAACGGCAGCAACGGCGGCGGCGGACTGTTTGCCAGTAGCACTGGCGACAACGGGGGCTACGGGGGCAACGGCAACTACGGCGGCTTCGGCGGCTCCGGCTTCTTCGGCGGCTCCGGCGGCTTCGGCGGCGGCGGCGGCAGCAGCTACGGCGCCGACGGCGGCTTCGGCGGCTTCGGCGGCGG
>NZ_JAVRBY020000022.1:0-109632 GCF_034531035.1 Nostoc sp. DedQUE02
GGATGAATCCACCTCAGAACTTCGTTCATCCACCTCTGAACTGGATGAATCCACATCAGAACTCCGTTCATCCACCTTTGAACCGGATGAATCCACCTCAGAACTCCGTTCATCCACCTCTGAACTGGATGAATCCACCTCGGAACTCCGTTCATCCACCTCTGAACTGGATGAATCCACCTCAGAACTCCGTTCATCCACCTCTGAACTGGATGAATCCACCTCAGAACTCCGTTCATCCACCTTTGAACCGGATGAATCCACCTCAGAACTCCGTTCATCCACCTCCGAACTGGATGAATCCACCTCAGAACTCCGTTCATCCACCTTTGAACTGGATGAATCCACCTCAGAACTCCGTTCATCCACCTCTGAACTGGATGAATCCACCTCAGAACTCCGTTCATCCACCTCTGAACTGGATGAATCCACCTTGTCTCCTTGTCCCCTTGTCTCCTTGTCTCCTTGTCCCCAATCCCCAATCCCCAAAATCGGCATCCTTTTCTACCGCGCTCATTATTTAGCGGGGAATACTAAAGTAATTGATGCTTTATGCGAAGCTTTGGTACAGAAAAATTTACAACCAGTGCCAGTATTTGTTTCTTCATTGCGCGAACCAGATGTGCAAGTTGAGTTGAGTGAATTTTTCCAACCCAAAGAAGCTGAATCAATCGCTGTACTGCTAAATACCACCAGTTTTTCTCTAGCACGCTTGGAAAGCGAAACACCCCAAACCGAACTTTGGCAACAATTAGATGTGCCTGTGTTGCAAGTAATCCTCAGTGGCGGATCGATTGAACAGTGGGAATCACAGTTTCAAGGGCTTTCTCCCCGCGATATTGGGATGAATGTGGCGCTACCAGAAGTAGATGGGCGGATTATTACCCGTGCTGTGTCTTTTAAGGCATTGCAAACTCGTAATCCCCATTTAGAAACAGATGTGGTAATTTATGAACCAGTGAGCGATCGCATCAAGTTCGTTGCTAACCTAGCAGCAAATTGGGCGCGTCTCCGTTCCAAACCACCCCAAGAACGTCGAATTGCTTTAATTCTGGCAAACTACCCCAATCGCAATGGCCGCCTCGCCAATGGTGTGGGACTCGACACCCCAGCAAGTTGTGTAGAAATCCTGCAAGCTTTACATCAAGCTGGATATGAAGTAGAAAATCCACCTGCTCAAGGAGACGAGTTGATTCAACGGCTGACAGATGGTGTAACCAACGATCCAGAAGGTAGAGAATCGCTTCCCGTAAACCAAAGTCTTTCTTGGGAAGAATATCAAGAATATTTCGCTTCATTACCGCCAGCAGTGCAGCAAGGTATCAGTGAACGGTGGGACAAACCAATTTTAGATTCAATCCAAAATCCAAAATCTAAAATCCAAAATTGGGCTGTTCCCGGAATTCAACTCGGCAACATCTTCGTGGGAATTCAGCCAGCAAGGGGTTATGATAATGACCCCAGCTTGAATTATCATGCGCCGGATTTAGAACCAACTCATGCTTATTTAGCTTTCTATTATTGGGTTAGAGAAACTTTTGGTGCTGATGCTGTAGTTCATGTAGGGAAACACGGAAATCTAGAATGGCTACCGGGTAAAAGTGTGGCTTTATCGAGTAATTGTTATCCAGAAGTAGCCTTCGGCGCACTTCCCCACCTGTACCCGTTTATCGTCAACGATCCTGGTGAAGGTTCCCAAGCGAAACGTCGCGCTCAAGCGGTGATTATAGATCACCTCACGCCGCCAATGACTCGTGCGGAACTCTACGGTTCTTTGCAACAGTTAGAAAATTTAATTGATGAGTATTATGAAGCCGACAGTTTAGATCCTTCGCGTTTGCCAGTAATTCGCGATCGCATCCACGAACTGGTAGTCAAAGAAAATCTCCATCTAGATTTAGGAATCCAAAATGAAACCGAAATTTTTAAGTCTGAATCTTTAATTTTGAATTCCATCGGTGGTTATCTTTGTGAATTAAAAGAAGCCCAAATCCGCGATGGCTTGCATATTTTTGGGCAATGTCCCCAAGGACGGCAACTCCGAGATTTAATAGTAGCGATCGCTCGCATCCCCAATCGCCATTCTCCAGGTATTACCCGTGCTATAGCTGAAGATTGGGGTCTAGACTTCGATCCCCTCACAGCCGATTTGTCAATGCCTAGCGGTGAATACTCAATAGTCAATGGCACAGAATGCCGTACCCTCGGCGATATTGTCGAAGTCCTAGAAGAACACGCCGCCCTCATAGTAGAACAACTAATAAATCAGGATTCAGAATTCAGAATTCAGAATTCAGAATTTAGAATTCAGGAATCTTGTACAGACGCGATTCATCGCGTCTCTACCTGGATACGCGATCGCCTCCTCCCAGCTTTACAAAAAACCCACGAAGAAATCACCCATTTATTACACGGACTCGATGGCGGTTACGTCCCCAGCGCTGCATCTGGCGCACCCACGCGCGGCCGCCCAGAAGTTCTCCCAACAGGGAAAAACTTTTATTCTGTCGATATTCGCGCCATTCCCACAGAGACAGCTTGGGATATCGGCAGAAAAGCCGCTGAAACTCTCGTAGAATATTACACTCAAGAACATGGCGAGTATCCCAAAACACTAGGCTTATCAATGTGGGGAACAGCCACCATGAGAACAGGCGGTGATGATATTGCCGAAGCCTTAGCTTTACTAGGAGTCCAACCTGTATGGGATGGTGCAGCACGGCGAGTAGTGGATTTTGAAATTTTGCCCCTAGCGATTTTGGGGCGTCCCCGTGTAGATGTCACCTTGCGAATTTCGGGATTCTTCCGCGATGCTTTTCCCAACTTAATTGACTTATTTGATCAAGCAGTATCAGCAGTAGCAGATTTAGATGAACCGCCAGAACAAAATCCTCTAGCGGATGCAGTTCGCCAAGAAACTGAATTGTGGACAAACCAAGGATTAACTGTCGAAGAAGCAGTGGTGCGATCGCGTTATCGCATCTTTGGTTCTCGCCCAGGTGCTTACGGCGCCGGACTCCAAGGTTTAATCGAATCGCAAAACTGGACAGATGACGAAGATTTAGCTCGCGCCTACATTAACTGGAGTTCTTACGCCTATTCTTCGGAAAACTTAGCAGGGGAGCAGGGGAGCAGGGGAGCAGAGGGGCAGGGGAGCAGGGGAGGAGAAATTCTTCCTAACTCCCAGTCCCCAATTTCCACTCCTAACTCCTCACTCCTAACTCCTAACTCCCCACTCCCCTCTCCCGAAGCCTTCGAGCAACGCTTGTCTCAAATGCAAGTTGTCCTGCACAATCAAGACAACCGCGAACACGATCTACTCGATTCTGATGATTATTACCAATTTCAGGGTGGCTTAACAGCAGCCGTGCGTTCTCTACAGGGGAAAAATCCTCAAACTTATTTTGGGGATAATTCTATACCCGCCCAACCACGCGTTCGTCAACTGAAAGCAGAAATTGCACGAGTGTATCGTTCTCGCGTAGTTAATCCCAAATGGATTGCAGGAGTAATGCGCCACGGATACAAGGGAGCCTTTGAAATGGCGGCGACAGTAGATTATCTATTCGCCTACGACGCAACTGCAAAATGTGCTGAAGATTACATGTATCAAGGTATCGTAGATGCTTATTTACTCGATCCAGTTGTTGTAGAATTTATTCAGCAAAAGAACCCTTACGCACTGCGTGATATTGCTGAAAAATTATTAGAAGCACACAAGCGCAATTTATGGGAGGATGTAAATATAGGAACATTAGAAGCTTTGAGGAACCTAGTACATCAAGCTGAAGCAGTTATCGAAGAAAAATCAATGGTGTAGGAAACAAATATGGAGAATCTTGCGTATTTGCACCTAGCTTTCGCCTACGAAGACAGCACACCCAGTGAATTGGTCTCCCTCAGTTCCTTGTTTAAGGACGCAGCTGCACCAGACTGGAAAAGGCTTTCAGGTAGGGCTTGGAAGTATATGTTGCCCCTTGCTCTGTCTTTATCTATTCTTGGCGCTGTTAGCAGCGTCATGGCACTAGAAAAAGGCGATCAAGGCCCTTCTGTCAGAAATCTACAACAAAAGTTGAAAACAGCAGGTTTTTACCAATCTTCTGTTACCCAAGTATATGACGCATCCACACAAGAAGCTGTACGGCGCTTCCAAAAGGCCGCCGGCTTACCAGTGGACGGCATTGTTGGAGCAAGCACCCTGCAAAAATTAGAAAGTTGGCAAGCGAAAAAGCCCACAACTAGGGCTACACAAGCTCAAAGAACCACTGCTGTAAGCGCACAAGCGAAAAAGTCCAGCACTACTAATTCAGCCACCAGCAAACGCCGCAATCCCAACTACCTTACTAAGGGGGATGAAGGTGAAGATGTCAAAGCTTTGCAAGAAAAGTTAAGAATCGCAGGCTTTTATTACGGAAACGCCACAGGCATATTTGGCCCAATTACCGAAGAATCTGTCAAGCGGTTCCAAGATTCTTACAAATTAAGCGTTGATGGAGTTGTTGGCCCAGCAACATTAGCTAAATTGCCAGGAACTGGCATTGGTGATGGAGAAGAGGCTCCCAAAAAAGTAGTCAATCGAGATAAACTTCGTATAGGCGATCGCGGTGAGCCAGTTAGAATTCTTCAAGAACAATTAATCCAGGCAGGATATTTAGAGGGAGAGCCAAATGGCTACTATGGCCCCTTTACTGCTGATGCTGTCAAGAGATTTCAGGCAGCTAACTACTTGAGTGCAAGTGGTGTTGCTGGCCCAACTACGCGAGCTAAGTTATATAGCTCAGTTAATACAACTAGCAAAAGCGAATTTAATACCCTAGAAATCCAAACCCGACTACGGGAGCGGGGTTTTTATAAAGGCAAGCTCAATGGTGTGATGGCAGATGACACCAAAAAAGCGATTAAACAAGCCCAAGAATTCTACGGCATTAGCCTTAAGGATCTTAAGAGCGGACGCTTTTAACATCCGCTTTGGTGTCGTTAGTATCAGTTCCCAACTGGTTGCTTGCCTCCAGTAACAGCAAATTACGAACTGCTCAGAATTCCAATTCTTTGGTAAATTTGAGTAGTTTCGTCTTATTTATCCACCCAAGTGCTAAAGCGGCATCAGCGCCCGTTGGCACTTGGGACACACTGCATGAATGGTCATTTGACAATCTAAGAGGTGAAAACCTTCTTTTTGAGCGGTTTTTGACCCAATTTTTAAAATTGAATCATTTTTAAACTCAATAGTCGAGTTGCATCTAACACAAATTAAGTGATGGTGATGATGAGGATAGGGCTGGTTGATTTCATAATGCTTATGTCCCTCGCCCAATTCTAGTTCCCGTAAAATTCCCATCCTTGCCATCAACTTCAAAGTCCGATAAATAGTTGACAGACTGATCCCTTCACCATCAGTTTCGAGCCGATGATAAAGATCCTCCGCACTCAGATGTTCACCTTGCGGAAGTTCTTGAAAAATGTGTAAAATTGTTTCGCGCTGGGGAGTTAAACGCCAGCCTCGTTCGTTCAGTTCTGCCTTGAGTGAAGTAGTTGTGTAGACAGTCATACTAATAGTTCTCAACAAAGCTTGTTAGTTGAGAATATAACAAATCTTGGGAGCAATTTGCAACAATCATTGCCTATTGAGAATTCTTACTAAATATTTAAGAACAATTCATCAAATCTTGAGCAAAATTCAAATAATTAGCTGTAGTGCATTTAATTTGCATACAGCTAACAGTTAGGATACTTGTAACGATTGCATCCCTTGACGTTGAATTTTCCCTAAGTTAGATTTGAATTGCTTAGTTGCTCCCCACCTTCAAGATATCTGAGCAAAGATTGGGGAAAACTTTTATACAGTTTAATGCTAATTATTTGCTGTAAGCCAATAAAAGGCTTTTAACTTAGGGATCAAATCACCCTTTTGTCCCTAGTCATTTGTCAAGTGTAATTTTCTAATGACAAATGACTAATGACAAATGACTAACTTAGAGACTCCAAATAGTCGCGGATGAGGTTGCGGCGCTTGGGTTGACGTAGCTTTTGCAAAGCCTTAGATTCAATTTGGCGGACTCGTTCGCGCGACAAATCAAGAGCGCGGCCAATTTCTGCTAAAGAATAAGGATGACCATCTGCCAAACCAAACCGCATCAGAATTACATCGCGCTCCCGGCTAGTTAAATCTGACAGAAGATGATGCAAGTCTCTTTGTAAAGATTCTCGCATTAACATCTCTTCTGGAGTTACACTGTCGGTTTCGAGTAATTCGCCTAACTCAGTGTCTTTATCTTTTCCTACCTTGGTTTCCAAAGAAACGGAGCGAGGAACCCGCAACAAAACTTCTCGGACTTGGGTTGGTGTCATCTCTAACTCGGTTGCTAAATCTTCCAGAGTTGGAGTCCGACCTTTTTCTTGAGCTATTTTGCGTTGAGCCTTTTTGATTTTGTTTAACTTTTCGGTGATGTGAACCGGTAGGCGAATTGTGCGACTAGAAGTAGCGATCGCTCGTGTAATACCCTGACGAATCCACCAGTAAGCATAGGTACTAAAGCGATAACCCTTAGTTGGGTCAAATTTTTCTACAGCCCGCTCCAAACCTAATGTACCTTCTTGGACTAAATCCAACAATTCCAAACCACGATTTTGATACTTCTTAGCAACAGACACAACTAAGCGAAGATTCGCCTTAATCATGTGTTCTTTTGCTTGGAGTCCTTGGGACTGAACTTGCTCCAACTCTTCTACAGTTAACTTGGCAATTTCAGCCCAGCGACGCTTGCCTTCTGCCAAAGTTGGCCTAAGATCGGATAAAACTATATCAGCAGTAGCAGCCCATCTTTCCAAAGACGGCCGATGTCCCAGTTCGGAAGTAAGACGTTCTTGAACTTCAATTAACCGAAGATAGGGCGTAATCACTTGATCCCCTTCCTTGGCGGCCTTAGCAAGTACTATCCGCATCCGCAAGTAGCGTTGGACTTTTTGAGCTTCTGAAACCTCTTCATCGCGCCCCAACAAGCGAACCCGACCAATTTCTTGAAGATATAGACGTACTAGGTCTGTACTCCGACGGTTGGTGCTAGCAGCAAAGTTAGCATTGTCTACAGTTGCCAGTTCTAGCTCCTGTAGGTCATCTACCGATAACTCACTGTCATCAACCGTGAGATCCGAGTCCAAAGCCTGGCTAGACTTTTTGGTGTTGTAGGGGGCGTCTGCATAAAAAGATGTTGCTGGCATAAGATCGTCTCAATGGCTCCAGGTAACAATAGATTTCGGTCAGCTTAGATTACGGTCAGCTATTCAACTGTTGCTATTGTTCCCGCGATTAACGATGAACTAACATAGTTGAACGTTCCCTTACAATTTTTTTTAGAAATTAACTGTAAGGGTTTTATTGGATACAGGATTACTGAACTTAATCGGCTGCTAAACTTTTGATTAAACCAATAGCTATTTAAATCCACAGCTAGGCTTTCAATATTTCAACTACTTAGTTAAGATTTCAACCTTGATGGTTTTTAGATAGTAACTTTTGTAACACAGTATAAACATCCTTCAGTGAATGTCATCTTTATAATTGGCATAGTCACATTTACATGGCTGCAAAAGTAATATCCTGACGATTTAGCAATTTTTTCTCAGGATTATTCAGGTATAAGTAGAACTAATAGATATCGCAAAAGTGATTAGCATTAACGGCAAAAATTCTCTCGACACGGAGATAGAAGATGCGGATAAATTATCAAACACCCTCTCCGTGTTCCTGCGTCGTTTTGTATGTCAGCTTTAATCTGCCAATTTCAACTTGACAGACTACTAGTAGTTCGCCAAGGGAACGCAAGCGGGGTAAAGGGTAAGGGGTAAGGGGGAAAGGTTTTAAATCCCTTACCATGAGTCCCTTTCCCTAGCCCTCACAAGCGCATTTTTGGGTTGGCAGACCACTAGTAGTCCATCATGCTAACGAAAGCTTGGTATGTAGTAAGCACTTCAGTGCTTAAGAAAATGACTAAAGTCCTTACTACAAACTTATTTACGCAGCATAGTTGACTTAACAGACTACTAAACTAGTAGTTGTACTCTGGCTTGATATCTCGCAACATCAGTTCATCAAGTGCTTGTCCGGGTGTGATTTCGCCTTGAAGTAACCGATAAACTTGCTCAGTAATTGGGACTGCAATGTTTTGTTGCTTGGCTCGTTGCATCAAAACTCGGCAAGTGTTCACTCCTTCAGCAGTTCCTTGTAAATTTGCGAGAGTTTCTGTAAGTGACTTACCACCAGCTAGCTGATAGCCGACTTGGTAATTGCGACTTAAGGGACTATTGCACGTTGCTAACAAATCTCCTAGACCCGATAAACCATAAAATGTTTCCGTCTTCGCACCCCAGTTGTTACCGATGCGAACCATTTCTGTAAGTCCACGGGTAACTAAAGCAGCTTTGGCATTGGTTCCCAGTTGTAAACCATCGCATACACCAGCTGCGATCGCAATCACATTTTTCAGTGTTCCCCCCAGTTCTACCCCCAAGGGATCAGGATTGGTATATACCCGAAAACGATGAGAAGAAAATACTAACTGCACTACTTCCGCAGCCGTGGGAATATTACTGGCTACCACGCTGGCTGCTGGTAATTCCATTTGAATTTCTTTTGATAAATTAGGCCCAGACAAAACAACTACTGGATGGTTAGGAAATATTGTTTGCCAAATTTGTGAAGGTGTACAGGTGGTTTGGGGATCTAAGCCTTTTGTTGCTGTCACAAAAATTGTCTCTGGAGAAAGGGGAAAAGACTGGACTTGGGAAGCAACATCTCTCACACCAATCATCGAGATAGCAGACAGGACTATTTGGACATCTTTTAAAACTAGTTGAAGACTGTGGGAACCTTGACGCGACCACACACGTACCTGATGACCATTCGCTGTGGCCAGATTTGCCAGAGATGCACCCCAAGCACCTGCACCAAGAATTGCAACGGAAAGTTTTGTGTTGGAGTACATCTGCTCACTCATAAATTCTATTCCTAACTCCTAACTTTTGAGCGTGGATAACGTTTCATTAATTCTCTGACTTGTTCTGCATGATATGAGCTTCTTGTCAATGGTGAAGAAACAACTTGTAAAAATCCGATTTCTTCCCCGAATGCCTTCCAAGCAGTAAATTGTTCTGGATTGACAAATTCGTTTACCTGCAAATGTTTTTGACTGGGTTGGAGATATTGCCCAATGGTCAAAATGTCGCAATCGACAGATCGCAAGTCTTGCATGACTTGGCGAATTTCTGCGTCAGTTTCACCGAGTCCAACCATGATCCCGGATTTAGTGTATGTGCTAGGAGAAAGTTGGCGAGTGCGTTGCAATAATTCTAATGTGCGATCGTAGTTTCCTTGGGGACGCACCCGGCGATATAGGCGTGGAACAGTTTCGGTATTGTGGTTTAATACCTCTGGCGCAGCTTGTAGAATTAACTCCAGAGCATTCCAATTACCGCATAAGTCAGGAATTAGCACCTCAATTGTGGTGTTGGGTGAAACAGAGTTAACTGCATCAATACACGCCATAAATTGAGATGCCCCACCATCAAGCAAGTCATCTCGGTTTACAGAAGTGATGACTACATGATTAAGGTTCAGGCGACGAACAGCTTGGGCCAATCGTGTAGGTTCTGTGGGGTCTAGTGGTTTGGGTTTTTTCTCAAAATCAATATCGCAGTAGGGACAAGCGCGTGTACAAGCGGGCCCCATAATCAAAAACGTGGCAGTCCCAGCGTTGAAGCATTCACCAATATTCGGACAGGACGCTTCCTCGCAAACTGTATTGAGGGCTAAATCCCGCAAAATTTCTTTAACGTTACCGATGCGCTCAAGCTGAGGTGCTTTCACCCGCAACCAGTCTGGTTTTACAGTCACAATCCGCTTTTACCACTAGAGTTATACAAATTTAATCGTAGCAAGCAAAGCCTTTGATGAAGTGATCATATATAGATGTAATTCTGATATTTGACATAGGTTGTGATATTCTTAATTTACAATGCCATTTTTATGGCGGGATGTGGCGCAGCTTGGTAGCGCACTTCGTTCGGGACGAAGGGGCCGCTGGTTCGAATCCAGTCATCCCGATTGGTAGATGTCGAATAACTAACTATTTGTGAAACTAGAGAAAGAGGCAAACGATTTTTCCTCTAGATGAAGATAGTTATAAATATTCCCGGCTACTTGTTGACAGATTACTAGTAGCGTCTTCCAGACTAACTAGGGCGGTTATTCACACCGGAAGTTTTTGGGATAGTTTGTCAAAATTAAAGATAACTGGAGGTTCAAAATATGAAATTTTCAATCCAATCACTTTACGCTTGGTATCGCGATGTGCTTCGTAACCCCAAGTACCGTTGGTGGGTTATTTTAGGAACATTAATCTATTTGGTTAGCCCGGTTGATATTCTCCCAGATTTTATACCTGTTGTGGGACAGATTGATGATGTTTTCCTTTTGACTTTGCTAGTTTCTGAGGTGTCTGGGCTAGTAATTGAGGGCTGGAAAGCTCGTAAGGGTGATCTGGGTACTGAAGTGCCTAATACTACCGAGGGTTCTACCTCTAGTGGAAGCACCATTGATGTTGATGCTGTTTCTGTTAAGTAATTTTAATGAAACCCCTGCTTTTGGGATATGAGGTGGGGGTATTTTTTTTAACGCAGAGGAACGCAAAGGGAAGCGCAGAGGTTCGCAGAGGAGGAGTTAGAGGTTATTGGCTATGCGTTTGATGCCTTCTTTGAGGTGGAGGACGTTAAAGTTGAGGAGAAGACCTAGTTTGCAGTTTGCTAGTTTGAGATAGGTTAGGAGTTGGACGGAGTGAATCGGGTGGAAGGATTCTACAGATTTAATCTCTACAATTACTTTGTTTTCGACCATCAAATCTAATCGATAAACGCATTCCAATTGCACATCTTGGTAAACTAAAGGCAATGGAATTTGCCTACCAACATTCAACCCGGCTTTCTTCAACTCATAATCCAAGCACTCTTCATAAGCCGACTCCAATAAACCAGGCCCCAAAGCAGTATGCACCCTCATCGCACACCCAATAATAACCCCACTCAACTCATTCTCTCTCATCCTCTGCGTTCCTCTGCGCTTCCCTTCGCGCCCCTCTGCGTTTAAAAATCTTTCACAAATTCCGTCAAGAACCTAAACGCCTTCAAAATATAACTAGCGCAATCTCTAGGTGAAGTATTGTAAAACGATCGCCACGCACTCGCCTTATCCTCGTCATAGCGATCGCTACGTTGATTATGATTTTCTAACCACGCCAATCGCACTGCATGGCCAATTAACACATCTAATACGATATATTCTTCAATTTGCAGCTTAGGATTATTGGCAGCGATCGCTCCTAATTCGATTAATGCTTCAATATTAACTTGGCGGTATTCTGGTGCTTCAATTTTATTCAGCAAATGCTCAATCAAGAGAGCAAAATTTCTTTCACCGGCTGTCATTTCCGACAGCATTATCTCACTATCTAAACGATTGCGCCGCTCTAATTTATCGCCAATTACTAGACCCTTGCAATGTTGCATTAATAGCCAAACTTGTTTAAAAAATTCTTTTGGTACGCGCCCTGTTGCACCCTCGGCTTGGCGAAACCGTCGCCAACCTCCAGGCGGAACTTCTATCCCTTCGGCGATTCCTGGTAGCACCACCCAAGCAATATCACTTTCTTTTTGTTTGACGTGCAGTGATTCTTGCTGACGTAACAGGTTACTCATGCCAGTATATCCAGTTAATACCTGACGCAAACGTACTTTAACTTCAAAGGGTGAAAGTTGCATTAAGCGATCATAAGCTTCATCTTGAGTAACGTGCAATTCCCGCGCTAGTTCGCTGGTGATCAATAAGATGAGATAGCCGACTCTTAATGTTAGTAGTCCCTGAAATAGTTCGGGTTCTGAGCGAATTAAGATACCAACATAGATTAAAATCTCTTGGGTGAGGACGCGATCGCGGATATCCTCACGACAAAAATGATTAATTTTATCGGCAATTTCATCGTGAGACATGGGTACGCTAATCAAGGACGCTTCACTGTAAGCTTTACCCACAGCAATTTGTTTACCTCGCACCAAAATACTCGTAACTGCATCTGATAGGCTGATATCAACCATTTGCCTTAACCCCGCAGCCCGACGCACCACTGCCCAAATACCTAAATCTCCAGCTTTGGTATAAACTTCATCGAGTAAATCAGCAACGGTGACGCGATATCCCGGGCCACCATATCCTGTATCAAATTCCATTCCCTGCAAGCGAGTTAAAGTTTGCAATAACTCGATTTGCTCGTAAATATTTTCTGATGAGCGCAAGTAAGAAAGCAATAACCCCAAGTTAGTTTCGTACTCCATTTGAAATTCTTGGGTATGTCCTAAGCGCCAGTTTTTCTCAGGATGATATGCTAAATAATAGCAACGTGGGCTAGCATTTTTGACTGGCGATCGCGCGAATTCTGCATTGGGGAGAAAATCAATTCTTTGGATTCCGGCTGTTAGCTTTAGCTGATTTAGCCGCCCTAATTTCACTCGCACACCGTTACAAACACCATCTTTCAGTTCTTGCATTAATTCTAGTAATGCTTTCGAACCTGCTTCTAACATGGTGTGCGTCAACATTAAAGTTAAGGTAGGACGACCTAAATCGCTCCAATATTTTTGAATATAAGCTAGTTCGCTTCTAATTTGATCTAGTAAAAAATGGTAATCAAGGGTTAAGTAAAACTGTTGAGAGTCGGAAAATGAAGGCAAAAATACAATTGTTTCACCGCTAATCCGAAAGATTCTAGATGTTGTTAAACTCCGCAGCCGCCGCACTGGCCGCCCAGTTAAACCAAGTTTATTGTTACGTCCAATTTGGGTATAAATAGCTGAAAATTCTTCAGCTATTCTCACTTGAATCGGTTCTACTTGAGTAGGCGTTTGCGCTTCAATTCCGTGAACTTCTAGTTTTGTTTGTAAATCCTCATCTTCTGCTAACAAAGCAATTTGTACCAATGCATCGCGCTGTTTGCCCACACACAAATGTCTTCCCAAAGGGTCGATATCACCAACTGCGATTAAACCTTCACTCAACATTTCAGCGAGAAAATATAAACTCTGCGCCCACACCAAGGGAATATTTTCATTGGGCAAACGTGGTTGCGTTTGAGGTGCTAACTTTTCTGCTTCTATATTTTCTGCGGGAACATAATATAGTTCTGGCAATAAACGTAAACCATCTTGTTCTATAAGTAATGATTCTAAAAGATTTTGGTATTTTTTAACTTGTTCTTGTTCGCCGCGAAATAATGCATCTAGAACTAAATAAGTGAAAAATAACGGCCATTCGCATTCAATATGCTCAAATTGTTTGAGTTCCCACGGTTCATAGTGTAAACGTTGATTATCTTCTAAAACTGTTTGGTGTCCATCACGCAGAAAGCGTTTGCAGCCGTATTTTCCTGCGAGTTTATTGATAATATCGTTTAAGGTGCGATCGCGTAACTCCAAATCTTCCACTGCAAAGGCAGGATAACTAATAATACTCAACAGCGCCGCATCAATTTCTTTGGAACCAGATTCTCTCGGTAATAAGGATTCTAAAGTAATCCGGGCGCGGGCGATTTCATCTGGTAGCACATGAATTACCGATGCTTGACTACCACGCACACCAAACAAATCCAGCCCATTGATAGCTTCTAAAGCAGCTTTTGCCATGCCTACAGAACTGGCATTTAACTCAGCATTACCCCGATTAATTTTATTCCCACGTTCCCAAATGCCATAATCTGGTGTGCGGTAAGCTCGTCCAATGTAGTAAACTAAATTTTGGACGAAATTAACTTCGTCAATGGTATAAATTATTGGCAATCCGGCTGCGGTCATTTGCGCCAATATCAACAAAAATATAGATGTGGCATCAAGTTGCAAATGTCCCCATTCATCATCACCAACAACAATGTCACCGCTTGCGGTATTATATTTGGCGTGTAGTCCATCTAGTAGCGACTGAGTGTGTTTAAATGTCTCTACTTTATGAGCCTGTCGCATCATCGCAAACAATAATCCGCGCATCAGTTTGATGACACTGTGTTCTAGTTCATAGGTGCGTCCTTTGTCGTCGTCAATCTTGCGGTATGCAAGTCCTAAACCCCAAACTGCCAAAATGCTGTAAACGTTGTCTCGCACCCAGGCATCTGTATAATCGCCGTGGGCTGTAATCGCTGTACTCGCAGGTAGTAAACCAGTAATCGGATTTTGACGAGTCAGGATGATTGTTTTGATTTGCTGGTAGTAATAGTCCAGGCGAGTTAGCAATTTGGTAGATGTTTTCATGGTTTGGTTCAGAACAACTTGCTCTCATTTCACCCTGTAACTGTCAAGTGAATTACCTAAACCAAGTCAGAATAAGTTCTGTAATGGTTGATGGGACAACAGCTAAGGGTGGTGTGAGTTTATTATTATCTCCTGTTAACACGCCTCTGGGTACTGAATTTTAGCGATCGCAAACTAAAAAATGATATTTTTCAAACATTCATATACACGTACAATAATTTATACTGTAAGCAAAGGAATTTTGCAAGAATTTCCAGGTAAACACAAATCAGGGATCAGCTCATTAGCTAAAAGTAAATCTTTAGTTGACTAAATGAATGCTCTTTGTTTTCGAGATAATCAAGGAGTCTGCAAAAGCTTTTACCCTTGTTTGGTTGTTAATGAGCGATCGCGCCTATTACAGAGTATCAATTTTTGTTTTTATGTCTAAGTATAGAGTAAACTAGGCACACCCAAGAGCGATCGCTAAAGCTCAAACACCTTACTGCAACTATGAAGTGAAACCTGCTAACCCATTTCTGATTCTCCGTCGTCCAGGTGACTATGCATGAAGTTGCTTGATACCAAATATTACTTACTGATATCGTAAATATTTTAACTATATAAAGTTTGCGAAAAAAATCGTTGATTGGCAAGACACATAGCTTATAGCAATAGTAAAATCTACTTTAAGCTAGACGAAAATTACCTAAATTTCGGGGTAATTAAGTTAGGTACTAGTGGTAAATATGACAAAAGCTGAATGCTAATATTCAGTATCTCCCGGAGAGCGCTATTCCGGGTTAGGATGATGACTAGCGATGCCTTAATTTAGATATCGATATTGATTTGTTGAAATTTTATGGGCAATAGTCCACCAGATGGCAGTATCAACCTCCTCTGAGCTGGCGAGTCAGTCTCCCAGCGCGGGGGAGACTTAGGAGATATATCTCATGCTTACACAAGATATTCGTGATTTGCTGACTGATACTACCGATTTAAATCAGTTGAAATGGGATTTAAATCGCTTGCAACCTGTGGATGTAGGAGATTACATTACACAATTGCCTGAGAAACAACGCGCGATCGCATTCCGTTTACTCAATAAAGCTCAGGCAATTGATGTATTTGAATACCTGCCCACAGAGGTGCAAGAAGAACTAATTAATTCTCTGCATGATGTCCAGGTAGTGCAACTTGTAGAAGCGATGAGTCCCGATGAACGGGCAGAATTGTTTGACGAACTACCGGCTGGAGTAATCAAACGGCTATTACAACAACTAAGTCCAGAAGAAAGGCAAGCAACAGCAACGATTCTCGGCTATCCAGAAGGCACGGCTGGGCGGGTAATGACAACCGAATACGTGCGGTTGCGCCAGGGATTGACTGTAGGTGAAGCCTTGAGCAAAATCCGTCGTCAGGATGAAGACAAGGAGACGATTTACTACGCCTACGTCACAGATGACAATCGGACGCTGGTGAGAGTAGTTTCACTGCGTCAGTTATTGTTTACCTTTCCCGATGTTTTCATCAAAGATATTGCTAGCGATCGCGTCATCAAAGTTAGAACCGAAACCCCTCAAGAAGAAGTGGCGCGAATCATGCAGCGCTACGACTTAATCGCTATCCCCGTAGTTGACCGAGAAGACCGATTGGTGGGCATTGTCACCATTGATGATGTCATGGATATTTTGCAAGAGGAAGCCACAGAAGATATCCAAAAACTGGCGGGTGTGAGTGGTGATGAAGCAGCTTTATCCTCTCCCTTACTCACCATCCGCAACCGCTTGCCGTGGCTATTGGGCATCATGGCACTATATATTGGTGCAGCTAGTGCGATCGCGCCTTTTCAATCTGTAATTGCCGCAGTGCCAGTTTTAGCAGTAATCATGCCGATTTTTTCTAACACTGGTGGTACTGTTGGGATTCAATCATTAACGGTGACAATTCGCGGCTTGGGAGTGGGAGAAGTAACATCCAAAGATACCTTGAAAATTCTCCGCAAGGAACTTCTCGCTGGTTTAGGTACAGCCGTAGCTTTAGCCACAACGATGTTCCTGCTTTCCTTAATTTGGGCGCAACCCCAAGAACGATGGGTAGCTTTAATTGCCGGAATGGTAATGGCAACTAATACAATTGTGGCTGTTACACTCGGCACTTTATTGCCAATGGGTTTGACACGGCTGAAGCTTGACCCTGCTTTAGTTAGTGGCCCGTTAGTGACTACAATGCTAGATACAATTGGATTTTTAACGTTCCTCAGCTTAATTTCTCTAGCTTTAAACGTTTTCCATTTACCAACTTGAAGGGATTGGGCATTGGGGACTGGGGATTAGGGATTGGGCATGGGGCATGGAGAAGAGACAAGGTAGACAAGGAAGAGGGGGGAGACTTGTTCAATAATTCCCCCTTGTCCTCCTTGTCCCCTTGTCCTCCTTGTCCCCTTGTCCCCTTGTCCTCCTTGTCCCCCTTGTCCCCTTGTCCTCCTTGTCCTCTTGTCCCCAGTCCCCAAATATGCCTACTACTACCTGGAATCGTCATCACGTTCTTTCCCTAGCTGACTTCACTACCGCCGAATACGATACAGTTTTGCAAACTGCTGCCAGTTTTCAGGAAGTGCTATCACGGCGGACAAAGAAAGTACCAACCTTACAGGGACAGGTGGTGGCGAATTTATTTTTTGAATCGTCTACCCGCACCCGCAGCAGTTTTGAACTTGCGGCGAAACGTTTAAGTGCGGATACCCTGAACTTCGCCGCAGCCACATCTTCTATGACTAAAGGAGAAACAATTCTCGACACGGCGAAAACCTATTTGGCAATGGGAACTGATATTATGGTAGTCCGCCATCGAGAGGCAGGAGTACCAAATGCGATCGCCGCGGAAATGGATCGTTTAGGTGTACGAGTTAGTGTCCTCAATGCTGGTGATGGACAACATGAACATCCTTCCCAAGCACTGCTAGACTTATTTACCATTTGTACTCTAATTGATCCAGCCAGTCCTCGACTAGAACTTTTAAAAGGTAAAAAGATTGCCATTGTTGGGGATATTCTTCATTCTCGTGTGGCGCGATCGAATATTTGGAGTTTAATTGGCAGTGGTGCCGAAGTGCATCTCGCAGCACCACCCACCCTGTTACCTAAGTTATTTGCCGAGTATATCTTAGAGGAGGCAGAGGGCAGGTGGTCACTGAGCGTAGCCGAAGTGGGGCAGGGAGCAGAAGGAGACAAATTAATTCCTCCTCATCCACCACTCCCCGCTCCCCAACTATTTTTACATTGGCAGCTAGAACCAGCTTTGCAAAATGCCGATTTTGTGATGACTTTGCGCCTGCAAAAGGAACGGATGACCGCTCATTTGCTGCCAAGTTTGCGAGAATATCATCAGCTATTTGGCATTACACGTGCAAAGCTGCAACTTTGTCAACCTAATGTCAAAGTTTTGCATCCAGGCCCAGTTAATCGTGGTGTCGAAATTAGCTCTGAATTGATGGATGACCCAGAATTTAGTCTCATTCAATCGCAAGTCACCAGTGGTGTCGCTGTTCGCATGGCGCTGCTGTATTTGTTAGGTAGCGGCAAGGCTTAATAACAGGACTCAAGCTAAATCCTGGCAATATATTTTCAACCGAAGCAGTTTGGTGGTGTCAGATAAGACTGATGCAAAAATTGTCTGAAACTCTTACTCCTTTGGGGTAGCCTGCGGATTTACTGCTAACAATCTTTTAATATTAGTCCGATCGGACTAGCCCAGAGAAGAATACCTAAGCTCATAGAAATTATATATTCCTCCGATCGCATGAATACAGAATTCTGTGATCTTGGCACACTGGTATCGTAGAAGTTTAAAAATTTAATGACTTCTAGAAGTGTCGGAGGTAAATATGAAACGAATTTTTTTGACGGCAGCAGCCTTACTCAGCACGCTATCTCTAGCTGCTCCCATTCCCGTCAAAGCAGAAAACTCCGCCCCTGTCCGGCGCTTGCTGGAAACTAGAGAATGTTCTGGATGCAATTTAACAGGAGCAAACCTCAAAGGCGCTCACCTCATAGGTGTTGACCTCAGAAATGCAAATTTAAAAGGAGCTAATCTCGAAGGTGCTAACTTAGAAGGTGCTGATTTAACTGGTGCAAATTTGAAGTCTGCTAATCTCACAAAAGCATTCATCAGCGATACTATCTTAAGTAACGCTAATCTGACCAACGTTAATTTGAGTAATTCCCGCTTATATAACAGCGACGTAGATGGCGCTCTTATGGCTAATATTGATTTAAGCGGTGCTGATGTATTTAATACTGCCATTAGCATTGGTGGTGAATACTAATGGTGAATAATGATTTCAAAGTAATGAGTTAAGAGTCATATTCAACTCCTAACTCTCTACTTTTTAAATTTTACTCACCAGTAATCGACAGTTCATTAACCCAGATTTTTGGGCAAACTCCCCCTGGCGTTAACTCTGGCTCTTTTTCTACATAAATAATTGACTTCAAGAGTTCCAAGAAATCGCCAGCAACAGTTGCTGACTCAATACTTGTCTTAACACCCTTGTTAACTAGCCAACCATCAAACGGCAAAGAAAACGAACCCTGCAAGGCTTTAACTCCAGCATGGAGAGCTTGCAAATCATCGATAAGAATCACATTTTCAGCCGTTTCTAAGCTGAACTCTTGCTCAGGAGTTGCTGTTGAAAAAACATGATAAAAATTGGGACTGACGCTGACTTTGGCGCCAATGCTGGCATTACCTGTTGGCTGGGCATTTAACCTTTTAGCAGTGCCTGCACTATGGAGAAATCCTGTCAAAATACCATTTTCAATCAGCGAAGTCTGACGAGTAGGAGTTCCTTCGCCATCAAAAGTTTCTGCGCCCACATTAGCTGGATGAAGGGCATCATCATAAACTGAAAGCAGAGGAGAAGCAATTTCCTTACCTAAATCATCAGGAGTAGATAGGCTTTGATTGTCCAAAATACTTTGGGCATTGAACAAGTTAGAAAAAGCACCCAAGAGACTTAAGAAAGCTTCTGCGGAAAAAACAACTCGATATTTACCAGTCGGAATTTTTTCATAATTCAAGTGACTGATAGTTTTATCGGCAGTTTCTTTGATACAACCATTAATATCTAGATTGTCTAAACTCTGGTTGATTCTAAAAGCACCTGCACTGCGCGGTTTTTTCCCATCTTCCTCAGTTTTGCTGTAAAGATAAACAGATGCCAAAGAGTGAGATTCAGTTCTCACTGCGCCGTCACTATTTAGATAAAATCTGTCAACATCTCTTTGTGATAAACCGTTATAAGGTACACCTTTAATTGCTGGATGAGCTGCCAGTAATTCTTTTTCAGCTACTAACAATTTTTCTATAAGTTCAGAAACTGGTGCTTGAGGTGCTTTATCCTGATGTTGATTTGGAATAGGAACAGTAGCTTCTGGACTAAAATCAGGGACATTTTCTTTAACACCAAAAAAACTGGCTTCATAAGCAGTTTTTAAAGCTAATTCCAGTCCCTTGGGGTCTACATCTGTAGTGCTGGTGACACCCATTGTATTATCTTCATTCCAGACGCGAACAGTAACACCAGAGCGATTTGAAGCTTTAACTTGTTTTGGCTCACCTTGGTCTACTTGCACGCTAGTGTCATCTACTGTGGAACCATAAATGTCGAATTTTTTAATGCCAAGCTTCTCAGCATTGTCCTTGGCAGAATTTGCAATCTCATTGATATTCGGCATAGTCAATTTTGGATTTTGGATTGGAAGCTATTTTGAATATTAGATTTTGGATGGTATTGCTTGTACTTCTCTGGTAGAGTTCTGACTGAAGCAATACTCAAGCAATTGGGGATTTTAGATTTCAGATTGAACCTATAGAACAATCAGCGAACTTGAGCATTTTGGATTTTGAATATCTAAGAATTCAGAAGGACTGAGTTCAGAATCCAGAATAGTTAAACAATCAGGAAAAGATTTGATGAATAAATATACCAATCATTCTAGATTCCTGATAAATTCTGGCTCCTGACTCACCTCGGCTACGCCCTTCTCTACGAGAGGCTACTTCGGCTTACCTCGACTTTGCTCGGCACAAGTCGCTCAGTACAAGTGCGCCAACGGCTACGCTACCTCGACTTCGCTCGGCACAAGTCAAGACAGGCTCGGCGACCACCTGGGTACTGAATTCTTACTTTAATTTTGTAATTCAAAATCCAAAATCTAAAATTCTTATCTTCCACCAACGGTAATAGAATCAACCTTGATGTGGGGTTGTCCGACTGTGGTGTAAATACTGCCACTGACGGAGCCACAAAAGCCTGGTGCAATTTCTAAATCTTGGGAACACATAGAAATTTTGTTCATAATTTCCTTGGCTTCCCCGATGAGAATTGCTCCCTTTAGTGGTTTGGTGATTTTGCCATTTTCAATTAAATAGGCTTCATCAACACTAAAGTTAAATTGACCTGTAGCACCAACGCTACCACCACCCATCTTTTTACAGTAAATACCTTTATCAACAGAGGCAAATAATTCATCAATGGTGTAGTCGCCAGAATCAATATAAGTATTACGCATCCGGCTAGCAGCAGCAAAGGTATAATTTTGGCGGCGTCCACTTCCAGTTCTGGGGTGTCCGGTGCGTGCAGAACCTGTTCTATCTGCTAGGAAGTTTTTCAGAACGCCTTTTTCAATTAAGAGGGTTCTTTGAGCAGGCATACCTTCGTCATCCATGTCAATTGTCCCGAAGGCATTTTCAGAGCGCCCTTCATCCCAGGCTGTCAAGCTTTCGTGGGCAATTTTTTCGCCTTTTTTGTCAGCAAAGGGAGAGGTATTGCGTTCAATTTGAGTGGTTTCTAGCAGGTGTCCGCAAGCTTCGTGGAAGATGACGCCGCCAAAGTGATTGGCCATAATGATGGGGTAAGTACCCGATTCCACGTAATCTGCGTAGAGCATTTTTCCGGCAGATTCAGCGATTTTTTCGGCAGCTTGTTGAGAATCCCAAGTTCTCAAAAAGTTGGCATCGCTAGTGTTACCCGCGCGATCGCCAATTGAGGTACGATTAGCACCATCTGCACACAATAAGTTAAATCCTACTGACTGGGTGAGGCGAATATCACGGGCAAAAGTACCGTCACTGGCGGCGATTAAAACTTCTTGCCAATCCCGGAAATAGGTAGCACGGCGCGATTGGACGTGGCTAGCTTTTTTCTTCAGGTTAGCAGTACCATCAAGGAGAATTTCTCCCATTTCTCTGATGGAGCTACATACTGGTAGCCATGCATCTTTACCTCTTTTGGTGGCGTAATCTCTCAATAATTCCAGATTAATTTCTGGGATGAAAGCTTTAGCAGTAGGTAGTTGCAATCCCAGGATAGAAAGACCTTTTTCTAAGGCTGCTTTCAAACCGGAAAAAGAAAGGTCATTGGTGCTAACGTAGCAGTCAGCTTTACCACGAAACACTCTGACTCCCGCGCCTGTAGACAGACTGGGTGAAATACTGGTGATAGAGTCGTCTTCTGCAAGAGAACTAATATAGTTGCGACGTTCTAAAAATAATTCGATGAAGTCAGCACCTGCGGCGCGTCCTAGTCCCAGGAGGGTAGCCAGGGGGGCTTCCCAGGTTTCATCGAAACGCTCTGGTGTGGAGGAATATTGGAGAGTGGGAAGTTGATTTGAGAGAAGTAGCGTACTTGTAAGCATGGGTAGCCTCGTCTGCTGGCGTAGTTCAGAGATTTGACTGAAAAATCCTGGTGTGTTCAGTCTAACAAATCAGTGAAAGTCACAGTTGGTAGAAACGCGTGTGGATTTCCCTCCTCTTCAGCAACGCCTTTGCAAATTCGCCCACACACTAGAAATTTAGGACTATATAAACGAAGCCCGCTTTTGCGGGCTAAGATTTTGAAAGTTCGCACCTTGAGGGTTGGACTATAAAAGAATATGCACCTATGTATATGTATTTAACTGGTATTTTTCTCAAGGAAGGGAGTTATGAGTTAGGCGGGGAATGGGACAAACTCCACTTATGGCCAAAATACAGAAGTCTCTTGACGACTAACCCATATTAAATATGCAATCTTGTTTGCTGTCAAAGCTCTATTTAATCTAGATTATCTTTACCCAGATTTATTTACGATTTCCTATTTTCAGGGGAACTCTTGTTGTTTGTTGCTCATCGAAAGCTTGAGCTAAATTAGCAGCAGTTGGCACTGGCGATGTTAAATTCTTAAACAATAGCTTTAGAGTTCGCGTAATAGTTTTAATAATTTTCATTTTGCTGGCACTAGGCTTTTCGTCGTATCTCAAAACCATTGGGATTTCTACGATTTTTGGTTTGAGTACTTTAGCTTTGAGCAGTAAATCTATCATGCAAGCAAATCCACTTTCTGTGAATAGATTGTTTCCATAATACATATCTAGTTTACTGAGGAAAGTACGGTTATACAGCCTGTAACCACAAGTATAGTCTCTTACACCTGGTACACGGGCTGCGATTCTAAAAAGCCAGCTAGCTCCATAACTCATCAACTCTCTAAATTTTGATAAGCCTATGACTTTAGAACCTTTTCGATATCTAGATGCGATCGCAATATCATAGCTTCCAGCTATCATAGTCTCATACATCTTTACCAACAGTTCTGGTGGCTGAGTGTTGTCGCAATCCATTGCGGCTAAAAAATCACCTTCTTGAGAAATTTCTAAGAAAGTTGTAAAACCTGTTTTAATTGCTTGACCTAAACCAGCATTTTTGGGATGTTGGACTAATTTTAGTAATATACCCAGGGATTGAGATTCATCTATTGCAGTCTGAGCAGTTGCATCACTACTACCATCATCAACAAGAATCAGTTCTATCTCCATCTTAGAGATTTGCTGCAATGTCTGAAATTTTTTGAACAAGGGGCGAATTGATTCTTGCTCATTGTATGCGGGTAAAAGAACAAAAAGACTCATAAATACCTCCTGTGATTTTTAAAATAAAATACCATTACCTAAATTTCAATAATTCAGTAATGTTGATTTTTTGAGAAATTCATCAACCTGGCGCACAACTGCGTTATTGTTGACGCTATCATTGACCAGTTGTGAGGTATTGACGACGAAAAAATCATCGTTTTCTGTACTCACTTTGGGGACAAGACTTGAATAATTTAAAACTTGTAATGGCTGGACTTTAATAGCTCGATTGATGTGTGCTGCTACAATGTCATCTGCTTTTAGTTCTGGGAACATCAAACGTATACCCTGAAAAAACACTTCGCGCAATTCATCATCTGGCTGTTTTAACA
The DNA here is from genome assembly GCF_034531035.1 of Nostoc sp. DedQUE02. Lineage (NCBI taxonomy): Bacteria > Bacillati > Cyanobacteriota > Cyanophyceae > Nostocales > Nostocaceae > Nostoc > Nostoc sp. DedQUE02. The sequence goes on from NZ_JAVRBY020000022.1 coordinate 23,606, forward strand.
ACGGGTCAGTGGAAAGTATATATTTTGGTAAGAATGTCATGTGATATCCTGCGGTTTCTTGTAAAGAAACTAAGTTGCTCATACCGATGACTCCGGTAAAAGGAATATTTCTATCGGCAATATTTACTACGTAATAAGGAACTAGAGCCTTGCGAGTAATAAGTACCATACAAATTACACCCAAGTATTCTACTGTTTCACCAGTGTCTGAAACTTTCACCAGTTCATTAGCAGCAACCTGTTGCAGAATATTAACTGGGCCAGTAAAAATAACTTTATCAAAATGTTCTTTTTTACCTTGATATTCTACCCACATTCCACCACCGGGATGAGGTGCGATATATTCTACCGAAACACCTGTGTGAATATGACCTCCAGCCGCGTAAATTAATTTTTCTATATGGTCAAAAACAGTTTTGTAACCTCCTGAAACATAACCAAGTTGTTCTTTATTTAATGAAGAATCACGCGCTGAAAATAGTCGTTTAATATAAGCCCAGATAAAAACTGCTGATATTCGCTTATAGTTATCTCCTAATTTCGATAAAAGCAAGGGTTTCCAAAGTTTTTCGTATGTGCTTTTGCCACCGAGTTTTAATAGCCAATCTTCAACTAAAATCTTTTCTAAGCGCCGCCAGTTATTAAGGCGTGAACCATACAGTAGAGTAAAAGCTAATCTGATTTTACCTATAAGTCCAAACAGAGGAAAACGGAGAAATTCTATAGTGTTACTAATGGAATAAAACTTTTTCTTGTCATAAAAACCTGTTAAACTTCGATGCCAACGTAGTTTATCTCCAAGACCAATATCTCTGATAAAGTTTATTAAGTGAGTATCAGAAGGTAGGATAACGTGATAAAAACGATCCCAGGTAAATAACCCATAATCATGATAGGTGGTAAGTCCACCAAGCTGCTTATTGTTATCAAATACAGTGACTGTATGCCCTTGATGTGACAGACGTTGGGCTAATACTAAACCAGTTATACCTCCGCCAACAATGCCTATATTCATAAATTTAGATTGTTGTAGTAATGTTTTTGAGAATTATCATTAGAGGCTTTTGTTTTAATAATTAATAACCTAGATTATTGCCAATGCAGCTATTAGTTTACAACTAGAACTACGCCAGTGATGATAATGGAAATTCCTAACCATTGGCTAAATACTACCTGTTCTTTTAAGAGATAGTGAGAAGCAATTGGTATAAGGGCATACATTAATCCTAGAACTGGAAATGCTTGGCTCAAAGGAATTGTCCGCAATACATAAAGCCACAATAAAGTCATAAATGTATAGCAGATAAACCAAATCAAAAAATAACGAGACAATAAAAGATTTAGGATAGATGCGCTTGCCCCCTTAGTAGGGCTAGAAATGTAAAGTCCGTATTTTAATGACAAGTTAGCTGTTGTTCCCAATAAAACTACAAGCATTAAAAGTAGCCAAGTAGTAATGTTCATTTTTCAATAGTTTGTTGTGTAATTTACTAAAAATTTATATAGACTTTTTCGGTGGAATAGCTACTAAAAGAACACCCATAAAAATAGTGATGACTCCTGCTATTCGAGTTAGTGTAATTACCTCATTGAAAAAGTAGTATGAACCGAAAAGTATACCGACATAATTCAAACTAGTTAGTGGATAAGCAATACTCAATTTTACTGAGCGCAGAGCCAATATCCAATTTGCTATTCCCAAACAATAAACACTAACAGCTAATGTTAATTTTTGCAGAAATTCCCAAGTCAATAGTCCCTCAGTGGTATGACTCATGGTGTACTTCATCAGCAATTGTCCTGAAATACTAAATAATATGCTGATAAACAGGATGATATAGGGAATTATTTTAAAGGTTGAAGTTTGCGACATAGATTTCATCGTACATTTACCTCAATCGAGATGGTAGGTATAAACCGGACAGTAAACAGTCCGTTGTTTTGAACGTTTCAGAATCTCGGTTACACCTTCTCTGCAATTCGACCTCCACTTCAGTAAATAGACAACAAAATTAGTCAAACTATGTTAAAGGAACTGATTTCAAAATAAACTTTGAAGCTAATTTCCTAGAGTTAACAAGTAAATACTATGAAACTTCCAGATGCTTGGTTGTTTGAGAATGGCAGCTTTGGATATGAGTGGGAGTAGAGCAAGCTCAATTAGTTTACTAAAGTGATATATACTCCTAAGTAAACTGGTTTTTTGATTGGCAATTGGCGCAATCAATTCAGGCTTTGCCCAACTATGAGTTCGAGATATTTTTCCTGCCAGCCAATTGTGCTTCAAGACTACTTTCAGTGCGATCGCAATATCTAGGCCAGATGGAGCTAAACTAATAAAAATGGATTGCCAGAATTTTTGATTAATCCATTGATTAACTTTCATCTGTTGTACCCTGCTGTAGAAATCTCTTTGAAGACACTATTGAACTTCTCAAGTTCTCAACTTGCACATCAAAATTAGCTGGAGTGATAAATGTTCTCTATTTGCTCCAGCAAAGTTTATTAATTTACTCATATACCATAGACTTATTCAGGCTCAGAGATATATCTTTAACCTCCCCTGCAAAGTAAGCCAATTAATAAAATTTATACTCAAATCGAATCTGTGTACGTGCTTTTTTTGGGTATGGGAACAAAATTAATAACAAATGTTTGCTTAGTTACGTAAATCATCTCTAGATGAGTTACCTTAAATAAATGCGCTTCACAGGTTCTTGAGAAATTTTACTGAATGTCCAAATAGCGTTTTTGACTACACTAAAGCTTGGCTAATGCAAAATCGCCTTGGCGCATCAAATCGGACTTGATGTTGATTGCATTGGATTTGAAATGTTTTTGGACTATTTAATTAGGATTAGGTTGGCTTGATTGTCCTTCGTAATTTTAACTAGGGTTTTCTCTCCAAATTTATTGCTACATGTAATCACCTACTAGAATACCACGAGAAAAGCGTGTTGCAAATTTATCGTCATACTTCATCAAAAATTCATTAACCGAAAATATACTTAAACAAAAACTTCATAAAATCAAAACTTTCCTCTATGTAAATTTTTATTTTGAAGTTCGTACATTTATGAAGCACTTTTTGGGTATTAAACTTGCAAAAGTAGGGACTTCGTATTAGATTCGATAAGTTCAAAGCCAAGAGTTTAAGAAAGCAAAATTGAAACTTGAACAACAGTATAAGTATTGGTATTGGGTACAAAAGTATACTAAACTATAAATGAAAAGTAATAGTCTGAATCGACTTTATTTATCTATCTGCGACAGAATTAGTTTAATAGTTAATTCAGATACTAAATCAGCAGTAAAACTCTATTGATGATTCGAGCATCAAGCTTTATTTAATACTGTAATTCCTTGTAAGTATATTTTTAAAGGTTGGCGTAGTCTTACTGGTGAAAAAGTATAATAATACCTGACCATCATGTTCATGGGCTAAAGGAGAGATAAAGCTGCCCGATTAAAAAAAATTCTATTTAAAAACTACCCTAAAGCAGTCAAAACTATACTCAAACGGAATAATTTTCTCTAAAAAAATTACCGAGTTTCGTTTCTGAGGATATTACTGGATTAGCTATCTTCTAATTTTCAGCAGTTTTAAATTGGGAATAAATTGGTTCGTGATGCTTGGGATTATTCAGTTGCTCTAGGTTGTTTGCCTATTGTTTGGACTCATTTTCCTGCAAAAGTCTGTTGCTAATAATAAAGACAATAATTAACAATCCAAACTGAATCTGCCAAGGTGCTAATACTAAGGTTAAAATCAAGCTAATAGCTGCAAATACACCTGCAAGATATGCAATTTCATCAGTACTCTTTTGAAACAAGTAGCCAGTAACTAAAGCCGTACACAGTGGTATCAAGAAAAACAAAGGCATTATACTAACCTCTGAACTAAAAGTTGTTGTACTTAGTAAATAAAACGAAATTGTTTTTGGAATTCGTGGTTGATCTTACCTTTAATCAGCTTTTAACCACAACAGTCGCTCGAAATAAATATTATAAAAAATCAAGATTATGCAATCTGGTATATTACACCAATGGGAATAATTCTTCTGACAGATGAAGCACTCAAAAGCCTAGTATGTGGTCAATGGTGCGTGTAGTAACCTTTTAGAGTAGGTTACAAAACCCTAGACAGAGCTTCTTTTTATGTGTAAAAACACACATTTATTTCTGGTGATGCTTGCTTATATTGCTGCTCTCCAACCCAGTAATAATGTTCTATGCTATACAAAATTTTAGTCAGATACGCAGATTGAAAAGGTTTAAAACTTGCGTAGGTAGGTTTTGTTTATTTCGCCAATAGCACTCTTGTGAGCAATTATAAAGTAAATTGGCTTAAAACTTTGGCGTTGCGCCAGGATAAGGATCTAACATATTACCTTTAGAAGTAGCGTTTTCATTTTTTCATTTTAGACACCTAATGCTGAACATTCCTCAACTACTGGCAACTGAAATAAATCTTAAATCCCATCAGGTGCAAAACGCGCTGGAACTATTGGCGGAGGGTGCAACAATTCCCTTTATTGCACGTTACCGTAAAGAGCGCACCGATGAGATGAATGAAGTGCAACTACGTGAACTGGCTGATCGATATACTTATTTAACAGAACTGGAAGAACGAAAATCGGTGATTTTAAGTGCGATCGCTCAACAAGGTAAACTTACAGATGAACTCAAAGCCAAAATTTCATCCTGCTTACAAAAAACCGAACTTGAGGATTTATATCTACCCTATCGACCAAAGCGACGCACCCGCGCTACCATCGCCAGAGAAAAAGGACTCGAACCACTAGCAGAATTTATCAAGTCGTTAAATATCAAAAATCCTGCAACGGCTTCACTGGAAGAAGAAGCGGCTAAGTATATTTCTGAAACCAAAGGAGTAAAAACAGCAGACGAAGCGCTCAAAGGTGCTGCTGACATTTTAGCGGAAGAAGTAGCTGAAAAAGCGGAATTACGTGCATATATCCGCGATTATCTTCTAGAAGAAGGGGTATTTGTCTCCCGGATCAAAGATGATTATCCTGAAGGTACAACTAAATTTGAGATGTACCGTAACTATCAAATTAAGGTCAAAAATATTGCACCCCACAATATGCTGGCGTTGTGTCGGGGTGAAACGGAGAAAGTATTAAGCTTTGAAATTGCTTTTGATGAGGATACGCTACTTTACTATCTTGAGTCGAAAGAAATTAAAACCAAAGTTCGGGCAATTCGGGATTTTTATCAGGCGATGTTGAAGGATGCATTCAACCGTTTGATGAAAGTATCTCTTATGGGAGAGGTAATTTCTGAGAAGAAAATCTATGCAGACATAGAATCAATCAAGACATTTGAAACTAATCTGCGAGAGTTGCTGCTGTCTGCACCGGCAGGCATGAAACCAACACTGGCAATAGACCCTGGATTTAGAACTGGGTGTAAGGTTGCAGTCCTCGACCAAACAGGGAAATTTTTGGAATATCAAGCGGTATTTCCCCATCAAGCGGCTGAACAACGACTCAAAGCTGCACAAACTGTCAAAAATCTAATTGAAAAGTACAAAATTGAGTTAATCGCCATCGGTAACGGTACAGCATCCCGCGAGACAGAAGAATTTGTCACGCAAATTTTAGAAACCATAGAACGCAAACCAGTTAAGGTGATGGTGAATGAGTCTGGCGCATCTATATATTCTGCAAGTACTGTAGCGCTAGAAGAGTTTCCCAATTTAGATATTACCGTGCGTGGTGCCATAAGCATCGGTCGCCGTTTGCAAGACCCTTTGGCGGAACTGGTGAAAATCGATCCTAAATCCATTGGTGTGGGACAATATCAGCACGATGTCGATCAGAAGTTGTTGAAAAAGAAATTGGATGAGACTGTAGAAAGCTGCGTGAACTACGTCGGCGTAGACTTAAACACCGCATCCAAAGAACTTCTGACATCCGTCTCTGGGATTACGGCAACAGTTGCCAATAATATTGTTGCCTATCGCAACCAGTATGGAGCCTTTAAAAATCGCCGACAACTGTTGAAAGTTCCGAAGTTGGGGCCGAAAGCCTTTGAACAAGCAGCAGGTTTTCTGCGGATTCGCGGCGGTGATAACCCTTTGGATAATACAGCAGTGCATCCAGAGAGTTATTCTGTAGTAGAAGCGATCGCATCCGATCTAAATGTGCCATTAAATCAGGTAACACAAATTGCCGAAAAACTCAAAAAGACCAACCTGAAGAAATACGTTACCGATAGCGTCGGCGAACCCACACTACGCGACATTCTCAGCGAACTAGAAAAACCAGGTAGAGATCCTCGTGCTGAGTTTAAATATGCCACCTTCAGAGAAGGAATTAAGGAAATCACGGATTTAAAGGTGGGAATGGAACTAGAGGGAATCGTGACGAACGTCGCCAACTTCGGCGCTTTTGTAGATATCGGCGTACATCAAGATGGCTTGGTGCATATATCCCAACTTGCTGATAGATTTGTAGATGATCCCAACAAAATTGTCAAAGTTGGACAAGTAGTGAAAGTTCAGGTGTTAGAAATCAACGAGAAACTCAAACGGATTAGTTTGTCGATGAAAGCAGTTAAACAATAATTAGAAACAGTAGATGGCAGTTTATCAAGTTCGATTTATCAATCCTACACTTGGATTAGATCGCACCATTCCAGTACCAGACGATCAATATATTCTCGATATGGCGGAAGATGCTGGTATCCGCCTACCATCTGGGTGCAAACAAGGCGAATGTTCTGCCTGTATTGCTAAACTTATTAGTGGTGAAATCGATCAAAGCGAGCAAAAATTTCTGCGTGCAAGTGAAATACAAGCTGGTTATGTCGTTACTTGTGTAACTTACCCTTTGTCTGATTGCACTTTAGAAACCCATCAAGAACAAGTCTTATATAAATCAGCACTTTACTATAAGCCTGAGTCGGGAAAAGCTGAGTGATTTTTTGCTTTATGAGATTAAATTAATCTTAAATTTGGAGGTTGCGTTAAATTTGTTTAACGCACTTTTGAAAAGAAGCGATGTCTACGACGGGCTACGCCTACGCAGCACTTGTAAGTTTTACAGTTGGTTGAACATACTATGGGCGCATAACTATGCGTCCATACAATATAATATTGCATCTATATGAGAACCGATATATTTTTCTCCATGATCGGCCTAACGGTAGAAGTAAATTCTATCTTACAAGAGAGGTTAAAGCCTAGCACATAGCTGAAGATGAGATCAGAAGTTACAAAAAATCTTTAGTGATTAGGTAAGAAAAATGTTAACACCATTATTAACCGCCCTAGCTACAGCTTTGAGCCTGTTGATTGTTGATTTAGTTGTTCCAGGCGTTAATATTGCTAACTTTCCCGCAGCTATAATTGCCGCTTTAGTAATTGGTTTAATTAACGGTTCAGTTAAACCAATTTTGTCTACTCTTTCTCTCCCACTTAACTTTCTATCATTTGGAGCTTTTTCGCTCGTTGTCAATGGTTTGTGTTTCTGGTTAGCAGCAGTGCTAGTTCCTGGGTTTGCAGTTCGCGGAATTATTGGTTTCCTTCTTGGGCCAGTGATTCTAACTTTTGCTAACACCTTCATTAACAACTACTTTGTTGAAAGAAACCTTTTAACCGGCAGCAGTGATGTAAAACCCCAAGGTGAATTACCTTCTAGATAAGTATTATACGGAGTAGAAATACCACTTTGATCATATCTCTACTCCAAATAAAATGTCCGAAGGTGGATTTCCTAATTTGGTATCTTCACCAGAATGTAATTAAAGAAAATCACAAAAATACGGCAAAATCATGAAATTAGTTCGTTTTCTTCTAGGTTTGTTAGTGCCTCCTTTAGGCGTTTTCCTGACAGTTGGAATTGGCCCAACCTTGTTTATTAACATCTTGCTCACAGTTCTAGGTTGGCTACCCGGTAGTATTCATGCAATTTGGGTTATTGCCAAGCATGATGAGCAACTGAATAGAGAAGGAAATATCTACTAATACGCAAGATGAATTGTAGGGAATCTTAAATATGGTGCGTTATGGCTAAAGTCATAACGCACCATTTTTGTTTCTATCATTGGTATTATTAGACCTAACCCCCTTCCCGAAGCGGGAAGGGGGAAAAATTTAAAGCCTCTCTCCTAAAAAAAGAGAGTTCAAAATTCTACCTCATGATGTCAATAAACGCCATAACAATAGTTAAAAAATTATCCAATTTAGGTTTTTTCAGCTTATCAAGTGATGCATTCGCCTTTGGCATAATGTACCCTACGAAAAGTGAGTCTTGAATAATTATCCAAATACGTTAGTAGGGACACAGCAATGCCGTGTCCCTACGAAAATTATATATGTATCAGGGTTTCTGTGAAAGAGCAGTCTAGTCTATTTATGAATAGTATCCCGCTCTTTATTAGCAGGTTCCTTATCTTTGAATAAGTCAGCTGCTGTTAGAAGTAACTCCCTCAAAGTTTGTTTGATTTGGCGCTCTTTTCTTGCTAGAGATGTACCAGCTTGTCCCAGTTGATCTTCTAACTGCGATCGCTTTTGTTCTACCTGTACAGCCATAGACTCTGCTTGGGGACGAGCTTTATTATACCAATGTTTCGCCTCGTCTAGATAATCTTGAACTTCCATATTACGTCCGCCATAGCGTGCAGCTAAGTTAGCTCGGACAATGGCTAGCTGTGCTTGTAGTTGCGCGTAACGCTTCTTCAACAATCCTACTTCTTCACTATCTTTAATAGCATTGACAGCAGAATCAATAGCCGTTTTGGTGCTAGCAGGTTTTTCCTTACCCGCCTCTTCAATCTCTGCCAAAATTACATCAACTTCTTGCTGGAGTTGTTCTTCTTCACCATCCAGTTGAGCCTGTAGCCGCTTGATATCTGTCTGAGTTTTAGCAATGTTTTCGTGTCTTTGACTATTAATTCCTTCCAGCGCTCCTTCAATAGAAGCTGTAACTTCATCTTTGAGTTCGCTACCTTTTTCTTGGAAGTTTTCAATAACAGCAGAAACTGCATCTTTAACAAGGCTACGAAGTTCAGTAGAACCTTGTTTAAACTCAGAAGATACTTGAGAAACTGCCGATTTGACAATTTCTCGAATCCGCTCAGTTCTTAATTGTCCAGTTTCTTTCGCTTGTTGCAAGTCGGCTTGAATTTGTTGTTTGATATTGTTAGGCATTTTCAACTCGGAGAATTTAACTAATCGGGATAAAAGTTTCTAGAAATGTTCCTACATCCACATTATGGCGTAGCCTGATAGGACTAGGTACTTCCTTTAGATAGAAAATTTCAGTCTCAAAGAAGTGATTTATATAGGACTCATATTTGATTTTTGAAAAAAATTCGGTATATCTTAATCTGATGAAATCCTCTTGCAAGAGTGCCTATTGCTTACTAAGCCAAGTGATTTCAGTAATCAAACCGGATTCTTATAGGATGTTACCTATTTGTGAGATGATAAATATTTAGTGTTAATAATTGGTAGGAAAATATGTGGCAAGTAAATATTACTTGTTCGGACGATGCCTGGAAGCTTTATGGTATTGATTTTAAAGCGATCGCAGAAAAATATCAAGGTGAATTGATTAGTTCCAAAAAAATGCCAGATGGTAGGCGCATCATGTCATATAAAATTGAGGATGTTAGTGATGCAGAAGCTTTTCAAGAAGATTGTGCAAAGTTTGCTGGATTTATAACTGACTTTGAATCTCTATAGTATTGGTTTTAATACTTATACCTATAAGCAATATGTCAAAACCTGGAGAATTTGAATGAAAAAAATACTCACATTAGTATTAGTAACATTTTTATTATTAATCAGTACTTTTACTATGCCTGTTAGTGCCGCAGACATAGTTAATGGTGAACAAATATTTAATATCAATTGTGCTGGTTGTCATATCAACGGCAGCAACATAGTGAGACGAGGTAAAAATCTCAAAAAGCAAGCGCTAAAAAAGTATGGCATGAATTCAATAGAGGCAGTTACATCTATAGTTACCAATGGTAAAAATAATATGTCAGCCTACAAAGATCGCCTCAGTGAACAGCAAATTCAAGACGTTGCTGCTTACGTTCTCGAACAAGCTGAAAAAGACTGGCGTTAGAAAGTTAGGAGTTAAGACTTTAGCAGTTATTCGCTCTAGCAGTCCTAAATCATTCATAATAAAATTAAGAAAGCTGTAAAAACCCGCTTGTTAACTCACTAATCATTAACTCTTCTCACTCCTAAACTTGAAAATGAACTTACCCGCAGCTAGCCGTCTCCAATTCACTCCCGATTTAAACATCTGCCGTATCTTAAATGGAATGTGGCAAGTATCCGGCGCACACGGACGGATTAATCCCCAAGCTGCTATTGAGACGATGTTTCAATATTTAGATGCAGGCTTTACCACTTGGGATTTAGCAGATCATTATGGGCCCGCAGAAGATTTTATTGGTGAGTTTCGCTGTCAACTAATTGATACTCGTGGTAAAGAAGCTTTATCTCAAGTACAAGCCTTTACAAAATGGGTACCTCGTCCAGGCAAAATGACGAAAAAACTCGTCGAGGAAAATATTGATATTTCCCTGAGAAGAATGAATGTACAATCGTTAGATTTGATGCAATTTCATTGGTGGGAATATCAGGATAAAAATTACTTGGATGCCCTCAAATATATGGCTGAACTTCAGACTGAGGGTAAAATTAAGCATCTAGGTTTAACTAATTTTGATACGGAAAACTTGAAGATTATTACCGAAGCCGGGATTAAAATCGTTTCTAACCAAGTGCAATTTTCCCTGATTGATCGCCGTCCAGAAGTTAATATGGTACAGTTTTGTCAACAGCATGACATAAAACTTTTTACTTACGGTACACTGTGCGGCAGTTTGTTATCAGAAAACTATTTGGGGAAACCGGAACCGCGAGGATTTGATTTAGCTACTGCTAGTTTGAAAAAATATAAAAATATGATCGATGCTTGGGGTGGTTGGCAATTATTTCAAGAGTTGCTGGCTATCCTGAAGGAAATTGCTAATAAGCATAAGGTAAGCATCTCCAACGTAGCAGTACGTTACATATTAGACCAGCCAACTGTAGGAGGTGTGATAGTTGGTGCCAGACTTGGTGTATCTGAACATATAGAAGATAACGCCAAAGTATTTAATTTTAGTTTAGATGCTGACGATCGCGATCGCATCAATGCAGTATCTCACCAGTCACGAGATTTGTACCAGCTTATCGGCGATTGTGGCGACGAATATCGGCGATAACCAGCAGAGTGCTTTGGAAGTTATTTTAATTTTTCTTCAGTCTAATTTCAGTCAATTGATGTCGTTGATTAAACAGAGAGAAAAAGGCTAAAATTACAACTCCGATGGTGGCGATCGCAGTTCCCGATGTTTGCGTAAAAATAATTAGAATTTGGTATCTTACTGCATCACTAGGACTAGCACCCGCTAAAATTTGACCAGTCATCATTACTGGTAAACTAACTAAACCCATCACCATCATCGAGTTAATAGTAGGAATCATACCCGTTCTGAGGGCTTCTTTGATACTTTGATGCGCCGCTTCCCAACGAGTTGCACTGAGTGTGAGTAAAGCCTCTATTTGCTCTTTTCGGGTGGCTAGGTCTTCCATAAACCTATCTAGGGCTAAAGATGTACCTGTGAAGCTAAAGCCCGTAATAATACACTTTTACCAGAACCGGAAACACCAAATATAGCTACTTTATCACCAGAAAATATTTCAAAATTGAGATTTTCCCAGATCCATTGATCTTGGATTTTTTTACCTGCATTTTTAACAGTAAGTATACTTGATATCATGTCCACATAATTAGTTATGATTTCCATAGTCATTGTACCCCATCTCCTAATTCCCTCACCGCAAACGGTGAGGAGATTAAGGGTTTAATAAATGATATGAAATTCAATATTAATTATTAATGGATCAACTACTGATTTTTATTAGCAGCTTCCTCCATTTGTTTCCTCAAACTTAAAGGTCTCATATCAGTCCACACTTCTTTAATGTATTCCAGACATTCTGATTTCAGTCCACTTTTACCTACATCTGTCCAACCGAGAGGATTTTCTCTATCAACAAACCAAATTGAATACTGTTCTTCATGATTAACTACAACTTTATAAATTGTTGTATCTTCTGAAGTAATTTGACTCATTTTGATCTCCAATTAATTTATATTACTCAACTAAAATTTTAAACAAAAGGACGGGGAGGTAGAAAACCTCCAGACCTGAGTTGTTCTACACTATCCTTAACAGCTTGAATAATGTATTGAATATCTTCATCTGTATGGGCTGTAGATAAATAACCGCTAATACCCAAAAGGTGAACTCCCTTATTCAGTAGATGATATTTTAATAAGCTCATAGTGACTGAAGCAGTAGAATTACCCTCAGAAAGTTCTACTGATGCAGAACCAAATAGTGAACCAAAATTCGCCATTTTTAACGGGAGTTTTTCGGCTGTAAAATAATTATTCAAATCAGCCACGAATTGTGTTGTCCGTTCATTCAATTTATGATGCAATGATAATCCTTCACTTTGGAGATATTTGAGTACTGCTTTTGCAGCAGTCATCGCTAACGGATGTTTACAAAAAGTACCTGCAAAAAATGTTTTTTTGGCTTGAGGATAGGAATCATCGCCATAGTTCCATATCCCACCATCAATTGCATCCATATATTTACTTTTTCCAGCAATTACTCCAATTGGTATTCCTCCACCAACAATTTTACCGTAGGTAGCGATGTCTGCTTGTACGCCAAAATATGCTTGTGCGCCACCAGGATGAATGCGAAAACCTGTAACCATTTCATCAAAAATTAAAGCAATTTCAGTTGCTTGTGTTAATTCCCGTAACTGGTACAGAAATTCTTTTGGCTGTAAAGCTGGTCTACTAGTTTGTACAGGAACTACCAAAACTGCTGCTAATTCTTGTTGATGAGTTTTGATAATTTCTAATGATTCCGGGTTAGCATAATCTAACACCAAAACATCATTAACAAAATTTGGTAATATTCCTGGTGCTAATGGTATTGCAGATTGATTATTTTCTGCATTATGACCTTTAACTAAAGTACCATCAAAATGCCCGTGATAAGAACCAGAAAATATCACGATTTTATTACGTCCTGTAACGGCTCTAGCAATGCGAATAGCAGTCATTACGGCTTCTGTACCTGTATTGCTAAAACAAACCCGTTCCATTCCAGTAAGTTGAGAAATTAACTCAGCCACTTCACCAACAAGTTCTGATTGGGGGCCAATTTGGATTCCTTTATCCATTTGAGTAATTAAAGCCTCTTTAATAAAAGATGGATTATGACCAAAAAGATTAATTCCCAAACCCATCATTACATCTACATATTCATTACCATCTACATCCCATATTTTGGAACCCAAAGAGCGATTAGCAACAATGGGATAATACATTTCTTTAAAGAGTAAATTAAACTCTCCTAAATTTTTATCATCAGATAAAAATAAACGTGAAGTTTGAGAAATCTGTTTGGATGTTTTGGTGCGATCGCTGTAACGATTGATAAAATATTTTAAGTACTCTTGTTGCTGCTGAGTAAGTCCAGCTTTAGCTAGCAACTTAGCTAAATTGTCTGAATTTTGAGGTAATGTAACTGGTTGTGCATTCATAACTTTTTTCTTTTAAGTTAATAATTAAAATCTCTTATTTGGCTGCAATTTTAGATTTCTTAAATATGCACAGGCTTGTAGCAAAGAAAATAAGTACTACCAGGAGTTTGAGATATTCTTAAATCATCATGTGCATCGTAACAACTAATTTCACCAAATCCAGCAGTTTCTAGAGCATAAAGAATCTCTTCTTTGAGATAACATTTTTCATAAATCACTTTATCTAAACGTTGCCAAGATTTTTCTAACAATGTGAATACAGTTAAATATATTTGACCTATTTTATTTTCTGAATTGTAGACATTTTTTGTAGACCAAGCGTAATCATCTTTTACATTACCAGAAAGTTTCCCGTTCCAATTTGATTGAAATTCTTCTTCTGTAAAGAAGTGACACAAGAATATCCCATTTTCGGTTAGTGCATTATAAACATTATTAAATACACATTCTAATTCTTCAATCTTCATAACATAGTTCAAAGAACCAGTCGTTGAAACCACTGCATCAAACTTAACAGGTAAATCGAAAAATCGAGCATCGCCAAGAATAAGTTTTGCTTCTGGTGCATTTTCACGAGCATAAAGCAACATTTCCTCAGAGCCATCAATTCCTGTGATTTTATAATCCTGTTTGAGTAATTGTTGTGCTAAATGTCCAGTCCCGCAACAAAGGTCAAGAATATGCGCTCCCTTGCTTAAATGGGGTAGTAACAATTTTTCTAAAACTGGTATTGTTTCCTGAAAAAGTCCTAATACCCAATCTTCGTTATATATGCGAGCTAGAACATCATAATCATCATAACGAATTGTCGAGTTCATGAAATATTACTCCTGAAACTATTGCAAAAGTTTAATTAGTCTTTAGCTTCAAACTTTACGATCTAAATAACTCTGCCTAATTAAATAAGAAATATAAACGCTGAGTAACTGATTGTCTAAGGAAGGACAAGTAATGGAAGTCTCGACTAATCCATCGATAACATTTTGGTTATCAAGCTGTAAAAATCCTGAATTGGAATTTTCTTCTTGAGCTTGTCTTGCTGGAAAAAATGGCACTAATGAATATAAAGGATGTTCTAATGAACCTTGAGAAACATTAACTAACTTCTCTCGCCACTGCTCATAAGAATTTTGCTCAATTGAATAACCCCATGAGCGAATATGCTCGATGAGTGTATTTGAGTGAAGAGTTTGGGGATGAACTAAATGGAAGGTTTTACCGAGAGATTCTTCCTGTTTTGATAAATGAACTATTGCCTTGCTGACATAATCTACAGGGACTATATTCTCTTTGATGTCTATATCTGGCGCACTTCCTAATTGTACACAACCTATTATCAATTTGTACAAAAAGTCATTACTATTAAAAACTCCTGTTTGGCTATGCCCCGATATACGTGATGGTCTGTAAATAGAGATAGGAATTCCTCTTTCAGCCGCAGTTTGTACTAACTTTTCAGCTACCCATTTAGTTTGACAATATCCATTGCTGGGAAATTCCTTCTCATTCAGTCTATCCTGTTCTCGTACTATTTTAACTCCCGATTCAACTTGTGAGGAAACAACACCAGAACTAGAAATAAAATGTACTGGTTTGGTTTTAGTTTGACTAGCTAATCTGAGAATTTCTTGTGTACCCAGTACGTTGGCAGGTTTTAGAATTGAATAGGGATAAATATGATGTACCCAAGCACCATTATGGTAAATGACATCAATTGTAGATGCTAATTGTTGAAATCTTTCAGTTTCCAAACCCAAAAGAGGCTTTGATAAATCGCCGATAATGGGAATAATTCGAGAACTCCAAATTTCGTTCCAGATTCCATAAGATTCTAGGGTATTTTGCAGCTTGTTATTGCTATATTCAAAATTTTGATAACGTACTAAGCAATAAATATCTGCTTTGGTTTGTTGCAAAAGTTCAGCTAGTAAAAATGCTCCTAAAAAGCCTGTAGCTCCAGTCAGTAAAATAGCATTGGGTTCAGAGATAAACTTACCAACAGTTTTAGAAGAAATTGTCTCATCTAAAATAGTTTCAGTTTTGATATCCAAAGTTGGATAATTAACTTCTGTTTGACAAACTCGATCAATATTTTCTGATAACCCCTCTACTGTAGGTTTTTCTAACAAACTGCGTAAAGATATATCCAAGTTAAAAGTTGCTTTAACTTTGGCTAGAAGTTGAGTAGTTAATAAAGAATGTCCACCCAATTCAAAGAAGTTGTCGTAAATACCAACTTTCTCAACTTTTAAAACCTCTGACCAGATTTGAGTTAGCATTTCCTCTACAGGGGTGCGAGGAGGAACAAATTCTCCTATTAAATCTGATCTGACTTGCTCTGGTGCGGGTAACGTCTTTCTATCGACTTTACCATTGGGGCTTAGAGGTAATTCTTTTAGTAGTACGATAGCGGATGGAACCATGAATTCTGGTAGTTTATCTTTGGCAAAATTGCGGAGTTCATTAACTGTAGTAGCTGATTTTGACAGGGGAACTACATAAGCAACTAAGCGTTTGTTTCCTGGTATGTCTTCACGTGCAATAACTACTATTTCTTGCACTCCTGGATGTTGATTTAGTAATGCTTCAATCTCACCTAATTCTATACGGAAACCGCGAATCTTTACTTGGTTGTCAATGCGTCCTAAAAAGTCAATATTGCCATTACTAAGATATCGCGCTAAATCACCAGTTTTATACAGACGAATTCCTGGTTGTTGGCTGAAGGGATGGGGAATGAATTTCTCAGATGTAATTGCAGGCTGATTTAAATAACCTCTAGCTAAACCTTCACCGCTAATATAAATTTCGCCAGGAACACCAACAGGAACCGGATGTAAGTGAGAGTCTAGTATGTATATTTTTGTATTGGCTATGGGACAACCAATGGATATTTGCGTTCCGGTTTCTAGAGAATGACAATGGTATACACTACTCCAAACAGTTGCTTCTGTGGGGCCGTACTCGTTAAATAGAGATGTTTCTGGCTGTAATTGAAAGTGAAGTTGTACCAATTCTGGTAGACAAGCTTCACCTGCAACTATGACAGCACGCAGAGAATTTAACTGTTCTAGTTTTGCTTGTTGCAATATGAGAGCATATAGAGAAGGAAGACTTAATAAATGGGAAACTCCATTTTGATAAATTAACTCTACGATTTTAGATACTTCCTTTTGTACACTTTCTTCTGGTAAATGTAGAGTTCCGCCACAACAAAGTGTCCAGAAAATACCTACAATAGAACTATCAAAAGCAAAGGATGAGAGTAATAAGAAACTGCTGATAGGTTCTTGATAGTAGGTAATGCGTGCAATTGTGGAGTGAACTAAGTTACGATGTGCGATCGCAACTCCTTTAGGTTTACCTGTAGAACCAGAGGTATAGATTACATAAGCTAAGTTTTCAAGAGTTCCTGTTGGAACGGGTTCTTCCTGACTCTGCTGTGCGATAGCTTCCCAATCTGTATCTAAACAAATTGTCTGTGCATCGTGCTTGGGTAAGTTTTCCAAAAGATACTGCTGAGTCAATAATATAGAGACTTGAGTATCCTCTAGCATGAAGGCTAAACGCTCTTGGGGATAGTGCGGATCGAGGGGAACATAAGCACCACCAGCTTTGAGAATACCCAAGATACCTACGAGCATTTCGAGCGATCGTTCCACACAAATCCCCACTAAAACTTCTGCGCCTACCCCCAATTTTTGTAAGGAATGAGCTAATTGATTTGCACGCGCATTTAGCTCAGTATAAGTGAGTTGCTGGTTGTTAAATACGATAGCAATATTATCTGGGATACGTTCTACTTGCTCTGTAAATAGTTGGTGAATGCATTTATTTTGTGGGTAATCTGCTTGAGTTTGATTGAACTCAAATAGAAGCTGATGCAAGGTGCGATCGCTTAAAATTTCTAATTCACTGATTCTAGCTTCTGAATTATACGTTGCACTTTCTACTAACTTGTGAAATTGCTCTGCTAAACCTGCAATATCTTGTGCAGAAAATAGGTTAGAGTCATAATGAAATTCTGTATTCAAAAAACCATTCTTGCGTTTACAAGAGAGTTTAACTTTGAAACGTTCAGTACAGATATCAAGTTTGGAAATAGAAAATGAGATATTACCTGCACAATGCTTTATATCTTCTTCTGTAAACTCAAAACCCACGGGTAAAAAAGGCAAAATATCTGATTTATTATTTCCTTCTGATATTTGTTCCCAAGTAAAACACTCTTGCCATTTGTCGATAGATTCTACAGATTCATGCACTTGCTGTAAAACTTGACTAAATTTAAAAATATCTTCTAAATGACAATGAAGTGGTAAATATTTAGCAAATAGTCCCAATGCTCCTTTGAGTTCCTCATATTTTCTGCCATTAAATTCCTTGGCGACGTTCATTTCAGATTGTCCACTCAATCGCCAAAGTAAAACTAGCCAGCAAGTTAGATAAAAGTTAGAGGCAGAAGTATTATACTTATGAGCCAATGTTTCGATATTAGCTACTAGTTCTGGAGTAATAACTGAATCTACTAATTTTGGTTGAAATTTTTGTTGGTTCGAGGGACGATTTTCAAAAGGAAGCTGAAAACTGCCAATAGTAGAGTAGTCTTGCTGTTGCCAATATTCTCTACCTATTTTAGTTTCTTCTGCTTCTAGGATTTGATTTTGCCATTCTGAAAAGTCTGCATACTGAAGTGGTTCTTCAGATAATTCTTCATCCAGCTTTCCTAAGTAAGAAAGAGCCAGTTCCCGTACTAAACAATTAAGGGTTGCACTATCTGCACAAAGAGCAGGCAAACTGATAAACAATAAATACTTATTTGGCGAAATAGTTACCAAATATGTATTTAAAATGGAACCTTTTTCAAGCTCAAAGTTTTGTTGTTTAATTTTCTGAAAAATTAACTCAATCTGCGCCTCTAGTTCTTGAGGTTTCAAATTACTAATATCGGATTTTTTATCTAAAATAATCTTGCTATCTGTAATTACCTGTACCGGAATAGTCATTCCAGGTAGACAAACAAAACTGGTGCGGAGAATTTCATAGCGATTGACAACATCTTGCAATGCCAATTCCAAATTATTGACATTAATATTTCCTTCAATCAAAATTGCACAATCGCTACGATAAGCCGAACTTTTATCGATTTGTTGTAGCAACCATAAATGCTCTTGCTGAGGTGAAAGTCTGAAACCCTCGATACTTTCTACTTGCATATTTATACCTCAGTGTTAGTTAAATACTTTGTGGTGTATAAGGTTCAGCCATTCCGACTAAAATTCTTCTGGGAGGAACAAATGGCTGACGAGCATGTATTGATAACATATTATCCAACATCAATACATCTCCTTTCTGCCAAGAAAAAGTGACCATTTCTTCTTGATAAGCAGCTCGCAGTTCAGCTAAGACTGATGGCTCAATTGCAGAACCATCACCGTAATATGTGTTAGTTGGTAAATCTTCTTCTGGCAAACTTTTCAATAACGATTCGCGTACTGTTGGTTCTAATGTAGAAACGTGAAAAAAAGTTGCGTGATTAAACCAGACCATTTCACCTGTTTGAGGATGTTTGATAATAGCTGGGCCAACTTGTCTAGTTCTTAAGCGATCGCCTGCTTTCCATTCAACCTGAATTCCATTGCTTTGGCAATACTCTTCTACTTTTGTTTTGTCTGTAGTTTGAAATACAGTTTGCCAAGGAAGACCAAATCCATCACCAAAGTTACGCATATACATAACTTGTTTTTCAATGAAGCGATCGCGGATAGTTGGATCAATCCGCTCAAAAACTTTTCGACAATTACCAATTGGAGTTTCTCCTCCCTCCTTTGCTGGACTCATACAAAAAAAGAAGATTTTCAACGGAAATGTAGGAGAGTAAGCATGTTCATTGTGAGGAAAAATACTTTGATCCGCAGGATAGTCAGTTGAAGTATAAATTCTCCCACTTACTTGAGTTCGTGGAGATGCCCGATAACGATATTCCATTGCTTCTTTACAAATCGCTGCGATAATTTGCTCAAATTCTTCTATTGAATTAACTTTGAAATCTCGAAAAAGGAGCGCTCCATATTTTAATAATTCAGTTTTCAAATATTCTCGATTATTCTTAGCCCAATTTTGTAGATTAACTCCCTTTACACTAGGCTTCATCACCAAAGGAAAGTTAGTATCTGAGTTAAGAAATTCAGTTGTGATTAACTCTTTTGTGGATATATTAACAGCTTTCCGTCTTACAGAACCCAAAGATTTAATTTTTGTCATGATTTTTATTATTGGTTGCTGATTCTTTACTCGTTCTACGTTTAACGTTGGTTAATTTTTGTTGGATAGTATTTTGATAAATCTTTTCTCTAGATAAATCCTCTTTTTTATTTAATTCATCAAAAATTATTTTTAATTCACTTAATTTACTTTCTGGATGTGTTGCAATCTTATTTAGAAGTGTTGCAAAATTATTCGATAATCTAACAATGCTGCCTCGCTCGAATAAATCAGTGTTATATTCCCATACACCAAATAATCCCTGCTCCGTTTCGTTTAACTCCAACAACAAGTCAAACTGCACTGTTTTGTTTTCGACCTTCAAAGATGTGATAGTTAGACCTGGCAGTTGTAAAGACGGGGTTTGGGTATTTTCCAAAACAATCTTGGCTTGAAATAGCGGTGTGCGGTTTAACTCCCGTTTTGGATTCAGAACATCAACCAGTTTGTCGAAGGGTAAATCCTGGTGAGCATAAGCTTCTAAAGTCATTTCGCGGACTCGTTCTAATAACTCTACAAAAGTAGGATTTCCTGATAAATCTGTACGCAATACTAACTGGTTAACAAAAAATCCGATCAATTCTTTAGTCTCGGCTTGATTGCGATTGGCAATATCAGTACCCACAACAATATCTTCTTGATCGGTGTACCAGTGCAGCAAAGTCTGGAAAGCCGCTAACAGAATCATAAACAGTGTGATACCTTGGCGCTGATTCAGAGCCTTCAGCTTCTCAGATAAAGTTTTGGGTAGAACCAGAGTTTCCCTAGCTCCTGAGAAAGTCTGGATAGGCGTTCGCGGAGCGTCTTGTAGAGAAACTCGCCGTAGGCGATCGCTACGGAGTTCCAGAACAGGAAGTTTACCGCCTAATTGCTTTTGCCAGTAAGCAAGTTGAGTTTCTAATCGCTCTCCCTGTAACCACTGTCGTTGCCAAACAGCAAAGTCTGCATATTGGATAGATACTTCTGAAAGAGGCGAGGCTTTGCCATCAGAGAAAGCTTGGTACAAGGTTGCGATTTCGTGAATCAGCACACCTATAGCCCAGCCATCAGCGACAATGTGATGCATGGTTAACAATAATGCATATTCTGCTGCCGCAAGTTGCACTAAAGTAACTCGCAACAAAGGCCCTTTAGTTAAGTCGAAAGGCTGTTGAGCTTCTTCACTCGCCAGTCTCAAAACTTCAGCCTCTCTTTGCTTTTGGGAAAGCTCTTGTAAATCTATCACTACTAGTTTGAAGCTCAAACTTGGAGCAATAACTTGCAAAGGTTGCCCATCAACTACTGTGAATGTAGTTCTTAAAACTTCGTGCCGTCTCACAACTTCGTTAAAGCTTTGCTCCAGCGCTGCTACATTTAACCATCCCACAAGACGCATAGATTGAGAGATGTTGTAAGCACTGTTTCCAGGCTGTAACTGGTCGATAAACCACAACCTCTGCTGGGCAAAAGATAGAGGAAATAAGTTAGATTCTCGACTTTGACGAACTATTTGCGATTGTGAAAAGACGTTCTCTTTTTTCTTGTGAAGGCGTTGTGCAAGAAGCTGAAGTTTTTCTGGGGAAAGACCAGCGATCCGTTGCGAAAGGTCACTCATTTTAATTCCCTGCTTTTCCCTTCGTTGGTATAATTTTTAAACAACTAAATGATTGATGACCAGATTTAATCAACTTAATTACTTACTTAATTTTGCGAAGCAATTAAGGTCTGCATCTCATGTTCTGATAGCTGTTCAATATCTGCTAAGGCTTGAGCCAACTCTTCTAAATTTGTCTGTTCAGACAGTTTTTGGACAATAGTTTCAGCTAATTCAACTATAGTTGGCCCGTTAAAGAAGCCTTTATAAGAGAGTTCTATTTGGAAAATTTTGCACAGTTGAGAAACTAATTGAGTGGCAAATAAAGAGTCTCCTCCTAGCTCAAAAAAATTATCGTGAGTTCCTACTTTCTCAATACCTAAAAGTTGTTGCCAAACGTCAGCAAGGGTTCGCTCAATTTCATTACTAGGAGCAACATAAACATTTGTTAAATTAGGGCGCGGGTGGGTTGGTTTGGATTTACTTAGTTGGGCTAGTTTTTCCTCGAAGGATTTAGGAGATTCCTTTGCCTTAATCCGGCTAGAAAAATCTTGTGTTGATACAATTACTTGAGGAATGCTACTACACAGAATACGTCTAAACGCCTCTATGCCTTCAAAGGAGACCATTCTTGCTGTCAATTTTTCTCCTGTGATTTCTTGATGCCTTGTTTCAATAGCAATTGCCATTCCTACACTGTTCCATCTATCCCAGTTAATAGACTTAACGAATTTCCATCTCCCATATTTGGAGGTACTGTAGTGAGCGAAGGAGTCAATAAAGGCATTTCCAGCTGTATAATCTGCCATTCCAGATTCGCCAACAAACGAATTGAGTGATGAACAAAGTACAAAGAAATCCAGTTGGCTTTCTTGGAATAAAGTTTCAAGTACTCGTGTTCCTTGTACTTTCGGTGCTAAAGCACTTGCTACAGTTTCTTTTGTTGTGAGTTGCATCATCCCTCCGCCGTAAACTGCGGCTGCATGAATTACTCCATGAATCTCACCAAATTGCTGATTACTTTTGTTAAGCACCACTAACATCTGGTCAAGATTGGTAACATCAGCACTAACTATCATTACCTCTGCACCTAACGCCTTCATCGCCTGCAATTTTTGGATCTTCTGGCTAATACGATCTTGCCAATCGTGAGTCGATAACCATTCAGACCACTTGTCTTGATCGGGGAAAGCTGAACGCCCCAGTAATATTAATTTTGCTTGCACGGTCTGTGCTAAATATTCTGCCAGCTCCAGACCAACACCTCCTAATCCACCAGTGATGAGATATACCCCCTGTTTTCTGAGGCGGAGATTTTCGGTAACGGTTTCATGTAGTTGCACAGGTTCAAAATCTTGCACCCAGCGATTCCGCCCACGGTAAGCAATAATTTGGTCAGATGTATAAGTTGTGAGTTCCCCTATTAAGGTTGTGATGAGTTGTTCCTCTTGATCGCTTTCTACAGGAACTACAACATCAATACTGCGACAGGTTATATTTGGATACTCTAGCGGCATAACTTTGCAAGCTCCGAGAACCAATGCCTTTTCTGGACATAATATTTCTGAACCTGTTACTTCCTGCAAATTGTTGGAGACAATGCTAATTTCTACAGCATCTGTTTGGTTATTTTCTGTAATGGACTGCGCCAAAAACAATAAACTTGACCAGCCTAAAGCTTCAATTGCTGAGTTGGTGTAACTATTTGGTGTCACACTCCACAGATGAACAATCCTTTTTGGAATCTTACCCAAGCTCCGAAGTTCTTTGAGTAGGGTGTTGTATTCATCCTCTTTTTGAGGGTTAATTGTATATGTGAGCTTAGAATATTCGATAATTTGTTGAAATTGCTCTCCAACTCTAACGCTAATAACATCCTGCTTCTCAAGTAATAGCTGTTTTACCAGCTTTTCGCCCAAGCCGCACTCATCCACAAACACTAACCAGCATCCTGATTTTTCTCCCAGTCCAGGTTGAGGTTGCGGTGGCATGGTACGTTTCCAGGAAGGGATGTAAAACCAGTCAGCAATATCTGACTTTTTCACCAACAAATCTTGGTGCTGTTTGCTAGGAGCTTTTTGCTTTGTGATGGTAAATGCTGTGGGTGCTGAGTTAGTTACCGATGATGTAGCAGCCTGAGCCACCAAAATTTGTTCACCGAAAGCTTTAGTTTCCGAGACAGCTGCTACCTCAACAAACCCTTGAGAGTGTAGAGCCTGTTTTTGTGGTTCAATCCAGTAACGTTGGCGCTCGAATGGATAGGTTGGTAAGGGAATGTGATGGCGTTGTTCGTTAGCATAAAAACTAGACCAGTCTACTTTGACACCAAAAAGCCAGAGTTGCCCCAAAGAGTTGAGTAAAAATGCTACATCAGACTGTTGTTCTTGTGGATGGCGGATTGAGGTTAGTATGACCTGTTGATCTTTATGATGTTGCTTGGTAAAGGTACTTAAAGTTCTTCCCGGCCCGACCTCTAAAAATATGCGCTCCTGTGTTTTGAGTAACTCAGTTATCCCTTCGCTAAAGCGCACTGTCTGCCGTAAATGCCTTACCCAATATTTGGGATCTGTTGCTTCGGCTACAGTAATCCAAGTGCCACTAACATTAGATACAAACGGAATTGTCGCCGGATGAAGTTGGAGTTTTTGTAACTGTTCTGTAAATGGCTGGAGAATTGGCTCCATCATCTGAGAATGAAAGGCATGAGAAATATGCAGCCTGCGACAGCCGACAGCTTTGGATTCTAGCTGTTTTTGCAATTGTGCGATCGCTTCAGTTGTACCAGAAACCACGCAGTATGAAGGACTATTGCTTGCAGCTAAAGACAGTTCCCTATTTAGTAATGGCTGTATCTCTAGTTCGGGAAGTTGCACAGAGAGCATTTCCCCACTCGGAAGTTGCTGCATTAGTCGTCCTCGAATTGCCACTAGCGCTAAAGCATCTTCCAGCGAAAAAACTCCAGCTAAAGTAGCAGCAACATACTCCCCGATACTGTGACCAATCATCGCCTCTGGGTGTACACCCCACCCTATCCACAATTGAGCTAGGGCGTACTCAATGACAAATAATGCTGGCTGGGCAACAGATGTCTGCTTGAGTTGCTCTGTTACCTGTGCTGCCTCATTTGGAAACAGTATATGACGTAAATCAAGACCTAGATGGTATTTTAGCAGTTCACAGCAGCGATCAACTGCAAGTGTAAAAATTGGCTCACTCTCGTAGAGTTCTCTACCCATATTTACGTACTGTGTTCCTTGCCCGGAAAACATAAATACCACAGGACGATTAACAGGCTGCTGGTATTGGGTGAAAACTCGTTGTGAATCTAAAGGGGAAAGCACCTTCAACGCATCATTCATGTCTTGACATACTACCATACGGCGATGGTCAAAAGCTCGACGACCGACACCAAGGGTATGAGCCACATCAGCAAGATGCAACTCAGGATATTGCTGGATATGATTAGCCAGATTCGCCGTAACTTTTTCTAATGCCGATTCGGTCTTCGCAGAAAGAACCAACAGATGATATTTCCTCCCCTGCCCCTCTGCCCCCCTGCTTCCCTGCTCCCTTACCGGGGCTTCTTCCAAAATTACATGGGCATTAGTCCCACCAATCCCAAAAGAACTGACTCCGGCACGGCGAGGAATGCCGTTTGTTTTCCATTGGGTAAGTTTGGTGTTGACATAAAAAGGACTGTTGGCAAAATCAATCTGCGGATTAGGTTCTTGAAAGTGCAAACTAGGCGGTATTTGTTGATTCTTCAGGGCTAGGACGGTTTTAATTAAACCTGTTACCCCAGCAGCAGCGTCTAAATGTCCAATGTTACTTTTTACTGAGCCAATGGCGCAGAAGCTTTTTTTCTCAGTGCTGGCTCGAAAAGCTTGTGTTAACGCCGCAATTTCAATGGGATCTCCTAGTGTTGTTCCTGTACCATGAGCTTCAATATAGGTAATGGTTTCAGGTTTAACGTCGGCAACAACTTGAGCGGTTCTAATAACTTTGGCTTGACCGTCTATTCGTGGTGCCGTGTAGCTAACTTTGAAAGATCCATCGTTATTGATTGCAGAACCTTTGATGACAGCATGGATGGTATCTCCATCTGCTAGAGCATCCTCTAATCTCTTCAAAACTACGATACCTACACCTTCGCCACCAACAGTTCCCTGCGCTTGAGCATCAAAAGCGCGGCAGTGTCCGTCAGGCGAACCAATTCCTCCTTCTTTATACAAATAGCCAGATTTTCTTGATGCAGAGATTGAAACACCACCAGCCAAAGCTAGATCGCATTCCCCATTTAGTAAGCTTTGAGTAGCTAAATGCACAGCGACTAAGGAAGTAGAACAGGCGGTTTGAACAGTAAAACTCGGCCCCTCTAGATTAAGTTTGTAAGAAACGCGAGTAGTTAAGTAATCTTTGTCATTTGCGATCGCTAGTTGGTGATTATCTATAGATCCAATAATATCTTCGTTTAAAACAATATTCAGTAAGTATCTACTTAAGCTAGCTCCGGCGTAAACTCCAATAGAACCTTGATAATTTTCTGAGTCATAGCCAGCATCTTCAAGGGCAATATATGCACATTCTAAAAATAGACGATGTTGTGGATCGGTAATTTCAGCTTCTCTGGGATTAAAACCAAAAAATGCAGCATCAAAAAGTTCTACATCTTCTAATACAGCTCGTGCTTTGACAAACTTTGGGTTATTGAGTCTAGCTGCATCTAGCCCGTAAGCTAACAGTTCTTCATCAGTAAAAAATGAAATTGACTCTACACCATTTTGGAGATTTTGCCAAAACTCATCAATATTTTTGGCTCCAGGAAACCGACCTGCTATGCCAATAATCGCTATTTCTGAACCATTATACTCAACAGATGCTACGGGGATATTCACTCTTCCTTCACTCCTTGATTATTCATTATTGACTTCATTTTTTGCAACCGTTTTCTTTGCTGAGATTTACCAATTGCAATTTTTTCTATTGAAATATTAGTTTCATTTAAAGAGGATATTTGATTTTTAGTTGAACTAAAGAACTCTGCAAGAGAGCTAATAGTGGGATATCTGAACATATCGAGCATTGATAAATCGATTTTGAATATTTCGCGTAATTGGCTATTAACTTTAACCAGAAGTAATGAATGACCACCGAGTTCAAAAAAGTTGTCGTGAATACCTATTTTCTCGATATTGAGAAATTTTTGCCAAATTGTAGCGATAGTTTGTTCTATCTCTGTTTGTGGCATCACATAAGCAACTTCTAACTCTGGGCGGAGAGTTTCTGGTGCTGGCAAAGCTTGACGGTTTACCTTGCCGTTCGATGTCAGTGGTAGCACCTCCAGCATAATAAAGACTGATGGCACCATATACTCTGGCAGAAGCTTCAAAA
Organism: Nostoc sp. DedQUE02; assembly: GCF_034531035.1. NCBI lineage: Bacteria > Bacillati > Cyanobacteriota > Cyanophyceae > Nostocales > Nostocaceae > Nostoc > Nostoc sp. DedQUE02. The sequence continues at coordinate 50,500 of NZ_JAVRBY020000022.1, forward strand.
GGAAGTTACGTAGTTCACTGGTTGTCAATGTTTGCTTGTTGCAGGGAACAACATAGGCCACCAAGTTCTTGTCGCCAGGTTGGGTTTCCTGAGCCAGTACCACAGTCTCCCGTATACTTGGGTGTTGAGCGAGCATTGCCTCAATCTCCCCTAGTTCAATGCGGAAACCACGGATTTTAACCTGATGGTCAATGCGTCCCAAGTATTCAATATCTCCATTAGGTAGATAGCGGGCTAAGTCGCCTGATTTATAAAGGCGTGCGTTTGGTTTATCACTAAAGGAGTTGGGGATAAACCTAAGAGCGGTTAGTTCTGGTCGATTTAAATAACCTCGCGCCACGCCAGCACCACCAATGTACATCTCACCGATGACTCCAATAGGTACTGGCTGTCCATGTTGATCCAACAAGTAAATTTGTAAGTCAGGAATTGGACGACCAATAACACTCCCTGGAGCAATTTTTAAGTCAGCCATCGTCAATGGACGATATGTCACATGCACAGTTGTTTCTGTAATACCGTACATATTGACTAACTGTGGAAACCGATCGCCATGTCGTTCAAACCAAGGTCTTAAGCTTTGAAGTTCTAGAGCTTCTCCACCGAAAATGACCAGTCGTAGGCTCAACTTTTTGGTGCTTCCCAACAATTCCTCTGCTTGTATGAGTTGACGGAAAGCTGAAGGTGTCTGGTTGAGTACTGTCACTTGCTGGGTTGACAAGAATTTGTAGAAATCTTCAGGTGAACGACTTAACGAGTATGGTACTATCACTAACCGTCCACCAAACAACAGGGCACCCCAGAGTTCCCAAACTGAAAAATCAAAGGCAATTGAATGAAAAAGTGAAAATACATCCTTTTGGTTGAAGTGATACCAGGACTCAGTTGCTGCCAATAGACGGACAACATTGGCATGATTGACTAAGACACCCTTCGGTTGTCCTGTTGAGCCTGAGGTATAGATTATATAAGCTAGGTTATCAGTTCTATAATTACTAATTAAATTTTGTTGATTTTCCTGAACTCTACTTTCCCAATCTGTATCTAAACAGACAACCCTGGTGTGATTTTTCGGCAAAATTTCTATCAAGCACTTCTGAGTCAGCAGTATTGGTATCTGCGCGTCCTGCAAGATAAAAATTAATCTTTCTGGGGGATATACTGGATCGAGTGGCACGTATGCGCCACCAGCTTTCAGGATACCTAGAATTCCGATCGCCATTTCAAGCGATCGCTCCACACAAATCCCTACTAATACCTCTGGCTTGACCCCAAGCGATCGCAAATAATGCGCTAATTGATTTGCACGATGGTTTAGCTCTCGATAGGTGAGGTGTTGGTCTCCAAAGACTACAGCAATTGCATCAGGCGATCGCTCTACTTGAGCTTCAAATAACTCATGGATACAATACTCTCTAGGATAGTCAGTTTGAGTATTGTTCCACTCCACTAACAACTGATGCTGTTGAGTTTGTGTCAATATAGGCAATTGTGCAAGAGGTTGCTCTGGGTTAGCGACAACACCTTCTAGCAAGGTTACGTAATGTCCGAGCCAACGCTGAATTGTTTGGGTATCAAATAAATCTGTATTGTATTCTAGTTCTAGTAGTAATTCACTGTCTGTCTGAAGAATATTTAAATTAATATCCAGCTTAGTAGCACTCGTGGAATTTTTAGCTATCTCAAACTCTTGTTTTAAAGACTTTGATTCCAATGGAGCTTTATCCAGATTAAACCCTGTGGTAAAAAGAGGGGTGCGGCTAGGGTCTCGTGGTAACTTTAAATTTTCAATTAGTTTAATAAAAGGATAAATTTGATACTCGTAAGCATCTAATAATATCTGCTGGATTGAACTCAAATACTCTGCAAAGCCTGGGTTGCCAACAACTTGGCTGCGTATGGGCAATAGATTAACACAGTGCCCGACAAGATATTCACCTGCGATCGCAGATTGTCCAGCCGAAGCAATACCAACAACAATATCTTGTTGATTCGTCAATCGTTGCAATAAGGTGATAAATGCTGTTAAAAGAATTGTAAATAAAGTATAACCACGTTGTAAACTTAAGCTTTTCAAAGAATTATACAAAGTGGAATCAAGAATTATATTTTCTCGCGCTCCAGTGTAGGAAAATATCGGTGGTCGTGGACGGTCAGTTGGTAATTCCAAAACAGGCACTGAACTAGCAAACTGATTCAGCCAATAAGCTTCAGCTTTTGCCATTTCTGGACTCTGCTGCATTTGTACTTGCCACAGAGCATACTCACTCCATTTCATAGGTTGCGGAAGTTGGCTAGCAATACCTTGGCATTCTGCGGAATAAATTGTTGCTAGTTCTCGTAACAAAATACTAATTGACCAACCATCAGCAACAATGTGATGATTTGTCAGAATTATCAGATGATGATCTTCCTGCAACTTGACGATATGACACTTCAGTAATGGCCCTTTTTCCAAATGAAAAATTTGTTGAGCTTCTCGTGCTAATAATTCCGATAGCTGCGTTTCTCGTTGACTTTTATCTAAAGTTGAAAAGTCGCTCACTGGAATGTCTATAGTCAAAATAGGATGAATCAGTTGATTATCACCCTCTGGGCTAAAAGTAGTTCGCAGCGCTTCGTGACGATTGATAATTTCCTGAACAGCCTTACGTACTGCTAATAAATTGCTACTTCCTCGCAGATGGATAGTTCTAGATTCGTTATAAGCGCGGGAAACTTCATCTCCCATCTGTGCTAAAAACCACAGTTCTTTTTGTGCTGCCGTCAAGGGAACTTCAAGCGTTTTTGAAATCGGGGCAGGTGGTAATAATTCCCCTTGTTGCATTTCTACTACGCTTTCTTTAACTGCCCCAATTACGTGTTCAATATCTGCATCGGTATGCGCCGTAGATAGATAAAATGTCCGTCCTTCCCAGACATAAACGCCTTTTTCTAAGAGATGGTAGAAAAACAACTGACCAAACTTGAGAGGAGATGAGGCAATGAAACGAAACAGCGAACCAAAATGAACTACTTGAATAGGAACTTGTCTTTGTTCAAAGTAACTATTAAGAGTTTGGGCTAATTTCGTTGTTTTTTCAGATAACTCCTGCTGTAATTTTGGGCCACTGTTTTTAATATGATTGAGTGCAGCCCAAGCCGCAGCCATCACCAAAGGATGTTTGAAGAAAGTACCAGCAAATACTGTAGTTTCCGCTTCAGGATAAGACCCATCTCCATAGTTCCACATCCCACCATCAAGGATATCCATTAAAGCTGCCTTGCCAGCTATAACTCCAATGGGCATCCCAGCAGCAACCGCTTTACCATAAGTGGTCAAATCTGCTTGAATATTCCACAATCCCTGAATCCCACCTGGATGCATCCGAAAACCGGTAATCACTTCATCAAAAATTAATACGGTTCCTGTTGCTTGAGTTAATTGTCTGAGTTGCAGCAGAAACTCTTTCGGTTGCAAATCTGGGCGACTGCTTTGTATCGGTTCCACCAGAACTGCGGCCAGTTCGTAACCATGAGTTTTCAGAATCTCTAGAGATTCAGGTTGGCCATAGTCAAGTACGATAACATCATCAGCAATGTATGATGGAATACCTATAGCTCTGGGGATAGAACGCCTCGTTCCTTCGCTGGTTGTTACTCCTCTTACCAAAATCCCATCATAAGTACCGTGATAAGAACCAGCAAATAAAGCAATCTTAGAGCGTTTTGTAGTAGCCCGTGCTAGGCGGATTGCTGCCATTACTGCTTCTGTGCCATCGTTACAAAAAGCTGCTCGTTCTGCGCCTGTCAACTCACAAATTAACTCCGCAACCTGACCGGCGAGACGCGATTGTGGCCCGTGCAATATACCTTGTTTTATTTGTTCTTGAATAGCTTCGATGACAAAAGATGGTGAATGACCAAATAAAAGCGCACCAAACCCCATAGAAATGTCTACATACTCTTGGCCATCAACATCCCAGAGTCTAGCTCCCTCTCCACGCTGTCCGTGAATGGGATACAACATCTCTTTAATGGAGGGCAGGAAGCCTGTTATCGCCCTACTGTTGGCATGGTAGGAACGATAAGTTTGAGTAAGTCGTTTAGATTCGGGAGTCAGCTTGACAAAACGTGCAATTAAAGCATCTAAATGTTTTTGTTGATGGGGAGTTAACAGAGTCTTTGATTCTAAATGAAGAGGCTCAATTGTTTTGTTGATGAGTTGTTCATTAGACTCAGCCTGAATCGATGATGGAATTTCTGGAAAACCAGAGTTATTAGCAATTTGTCTTCCCTCATGCTGAATAGGGCTAGATGAGATTACTTTTTGTACAGATAATATCTTCTTAGATGAACCTGCTTTTTGCAAAATGTCTAACTGTTTGGACATCAACTGAAGCTGCTGTTCTATTACCTGTTCTAGTACTGTACCTGTTACAGATTCATCTTCTTGCTCTAAATTTTGTGTATCTGAAGTCTTTTCAGTATGTGCTTGTAGTATTGGGCTAAAGGTTGATTCTTGAAAAGAAGGCTCTACAATCATATTTTGTAGAGGTATTTCTTGAGCTATATGAGTTCCTAATGCATGAATTGTTGATAAATTTTCAAGCAATAAGCGAAAAGGAATATTAATATCTAACTCTTGTTGAATAGCACGGTTAATTTGCAACAAAATTAGAGAATCAACACCCATCGCCAGAAAAGGAGTATGAATATCTATTCCAGATGATTTTACTCCCAATGACTCGCTAACAATGTACTTGAGTGTCGATATTATTTTATATAAAGAATCTTCATTCATAATATTTTACATTAATTAAAATTACTAATAAATCAAAAAACTTTTGTTAAATGAAACTACATATTTTTTTCTAATAGTTCTAGCTGTTGAAACATAATAGAAATTTGATGCTCTATTATTTTTTTAGCAGAATTATCGCGTTTTTCATTTTTGCTACTCAAATGGAGAATATTATTTTGCTGAGATTCAACAAGCAAATGTTGTGATTTATCTTCTAAATGATTTTTCTGACTACTAATTTGTTCATTCTCCAAATTTTGATTATTATCAGCATCTTTTCTATTCAATCGATTTAACTCATTAGCTGTAGAAGACTCAACCCAATATTTTTTTCGTTCAAAAGGGTAAGTCGGTAAAGGAAGTCGATGAGGTTTTTGATTGGCATAAAATCTTGACCAATCAACTTGTATGCCATACAGCCACAAATGTCCCAGAGTATTTAGTAAGAATGCAACATCGGATTGCTGGTCATGAGGATGACGTATGGAGCAAAGTACTAAATGTTCCTGGACTTGTTGTTTAGTTAAAGTACTTAAAGTACGACCAGATCCAACTTCTAAAAAAATTCGATTTGGCTGTTTGCACAATTCAGTAATGCCATCGACAAAGCGTACTGATGACCGCAAATGTTTAGCCCAATAACTGTTATCTGTTGCTTCTTCTGGAGTAATCCAAGTGCCAGTTAGGTTAGATAAAAAAGGAATTTTGGGATTATTAAGATTGACTTTTGCGAATAACTGGGTAAATGGCTCAATAATAGAGTCCATCATTTGAGAATGAAAGGCGTGAGATGTATGCAGAGAACGGTAATCAATACCTTGCTGGGTTAAGCGGTTTTGCAAATCTTCAATCTCTGCGCTTGGGCCTGAAACTACACAACGCTCTGGTGCGTTGATGGCTGCTAAGGAAAGTTTATCACCTAGCATCTGCATAACTTTTTTCTCCGGTAGCGCCACAGCCAGCATTGCTCCTGAAGGTAGTTGCTGCATCAGTTGCCCACGGGTAGCAACTAGCATTAATGCATCTTCTAGAGAAAATACCCCAGCTAAACAAGCGGCGACATATTCACCTATACTGTGACCAATCATGGCACTAGGATGCACTCCCCTAGCTATCCACAATTGTGCTAAAGCATATTCGATCGCGAACAACGCCGGCTGGGTAATATGAGTTTGTGTTAACAGTTCTGTCGCCCATTGGGTCTGTTCTTGGCTGGGATAGAGAATAGTGCGTAAGTCTAACCCTAAAATAGGTTTAAGTTGTTCGCAGCAATCATCAACCTGTTCCCGGAAAATTGGCTCAGTTTGATATAATTCTCGACCCATATCTACATACTGAGATCCCTGACCGGGAAACATAAACACAACTTCTAACTCACCTGGTTCTTGATAGTGCGTGAAAACTCGTTGCGTATCTTTTGCCTCTAAAACTTTGATTGCATCATCAAGGTCTTGACAAACTACCATCCGACGATAGTCAAAAGCTCGACGACCTACCCCCAGAGTGTAAGCAACATCAGCTAAGTTTAAATTGGGATGCTGTTTGAGGTGATTAGCCAGATTTGCTGTAGCTGCCTCTAATGCTGATTCTGTTTTCGCAGAAACAACCAACAGATGATGTTTCCTCGCCTGCTCCCCCTGCTGCACTACCGGGGCTTCTTCTAAAACTACATGAGCATTAGTGCCGCCAATACCAAAGGAACTGACTCCTGCACGTCTAGGATGTCCGTTTGACTTCCATTCTGAAAGCTTGTCGTTAACGTAAAAGGGACTGTTAGCAAAATCAATCTGGGGTGATGGTTCTTGAAAGTGCAGACTTGGTGGTATTTGCTTGTGTTTGAGCGCGAGGACAGTTTTGATTAAACCTGCAACACCAGATGCAGTATCTAGATGACCGATATTCGTTTTTACCGAACCAATGGCGCAGAAATTCTTTTTCTGAGTTCTAGCGCGAAAAGATTTAGTTAACGCGGCAATTTCAATCGGATCTCCTAAAACTGTGCCAGTGCCATGAGCCTCTACATAACTGACCATATCGGGTTCGATTCTGCTGATGGCCAAAGCCTCTGCAATCACCTTGGCTTGACCATCGATACTGGGAGCTGTATAGCCAACTTTGGCAGCACCATCATTATTAATGGCTGAACCTTTAATCACAGCATGAATATAATCTCGATCGGCGATCGCATCTGCTAATCGTTTTAAAATGACTATACCTACACCATCACCGCCAACTGTTCCTTGCGCTTTGGCATCAAAGGCACGGCAGTGTCCATCAGGAGACAAAATTCCCCCTTCTTGATAAGCATAACCAGTCTTTTGTAAGTTAGTTATAGATACTCCACCTGCTAATACTAAATCGGATTCACGATCTATTAAACTTTGACAAGCTAAATGAACAGCCACTAATGAACTAGAGCATCCAGTTTGGACAGTGATAGCTGAACCTTTTAAGTCTAATTTATAAGCAACTCGTGTAGTCAGATTATCTGTACGATTATTATGTCTAATTTGGTCAAGACCAACTAATTTTATTAATTCAGGATTGGAAAAAAGATTGAATAAAAAGTAACTACTAATACTGGCACTACCGTAAACACCAATTCGACCTTGATAAGTTTTAGAATCATAGCCAGCACTTTCTAAAGCTTCCCAAGCTGTCTCCAAAAAAAGGCGATGCTGTGGATCTATTATTTCTGCTGTTTTGGGAGAGTAATCAAAAAATGCAGCATCAAATAATTCTATATCTTCCAATACAGCTTTTGCTTTGACATAATTTGGCTCATTTAATGTAGTTTTGTCTACCCCAATTGATTCTAGCTCTTGGTCTGAAAAAAATGAAATTGCCTCCAAACCATCTTTGAGATTTTGCCAAAACTTATCCAAATTACTAGCTTTAGGGAACCGTCCAGACATCCCGATGATAGCTATGTCTAAATCGCTTATTTGATTTTCCTTAAATTCATTATTATATGCCATGTGTAAATTGTTGTTAATAAAGGTAAGTTGTCCAGATAATTTTACCTAGATTGCGCTCTGGATTGCCTGGAAGCGGCACGACTCTGGGCGCGTTGAGTGCTTTCCTCAAAAGAAGGTATTTCGGTCTGTTTTTGCGTTAAATATTTAGTTAATGAGTTGATGGTTGGATGTTCAAATAAATTAATTACAGATAGATTTGTGGGGTAAATTTCTCGTAGTTTGGCGTGAATTTGAACAAGCAGTAATGAATGACCACCGATATCAAAGAAATTATCATGAATGCCCACTTTCTCAACATGAAGCATCTTTTGCCAAATATTAGCGATCGCTTGCTCTACTTCAGTTTGTGGTGGCTCATAAGTTGTTGCCAATTCTGGGCGATCGCCATTTGATTCTGGGAGCGCATTATAGTTAATTTTACCATTGGATGTTAGTGGCAGAGCCTTTAACATGATGAAAGTTGAGGGCATCATATATTCCGGTAGTTGCTCTCTCAAAAATCTTTGTAGTTCGCTAACACTGAGTGTTTGTTTAGGAACAATGTAGGCTATTAAAGATTTGTTGCCATCATCTTCTCGAACAGAAACTACAGCTTGTTGCACTTGCAAATGTTGACACAATACGCTTTCAATTTCTCCAAGTTCAATACGGAAACCCCTAATTTTTACCTGGCGATCGACTCGCCCAATGAATTCAATATTGCCGTCAGGTAAGTAACGAGCCATATCACCACTTTTGTACAAACGCGAACCCGTTTCTGCAAAAGGATTAGGAATAAATTTTTCTGCTGTTATATCGGAGCGATTCAGATAACCCCTAGCTAATCCTGCACCGCCAATGTATAGTTCACCTGGTACGCCAATGGGTACTGGTTGCAGTTGTTCATCCAATAAATAAATCTGCGTATTGGCAAGTGGACGACCAAGAGGTACTGTCTGGGTAGTAATTTGTTGATTTTCAACTGTAAAGGTAGTAACCCCCACGGTGGCTTCTGTAGGGCCGTAGTGATTGAAGATTAAGCTGGATGGTGCTTGCTGCCGAATCTGTTCAATAAGTTGCCAACTTGCAGCCTCACCACCCAGAATTAGCTGCTGGCGAGGCAAGATGGAATCGGATGGTGCAGAGGCGAGAAGAGTAGCCAGGTGGGAGGGAACTATTTTGAGACAGTCGATGGGATGAGTGCGGCAGTATTTTGCCAAAGTGGCTGAGTCTGTAGCACACTCGATGGATAATATATGCAGACATCCGCCAGTACAAAGAGCAGCAAAGATTCCAGTGTTACCCAAGTCGGCAGCTAAGGTGGAAACAGTGGCGAAGTTAGTTGTTGTTGATAAGTCTAACCTCTGTGTAATTCCGTGAAGGTAATTCAGCAGTTGTCGGTGTTCGATCGCAACTCCCTTCGGTTTACCAGTAGAGCCAGAGGTGAACAAGACGTAAACTAAATTCTGGGCTGTCACTGCACTGATGGGATTATCATCTTTGCGATCGCCAATGATATCCCAATCTGTATCTAAGCAGATTATCTGGGCTACATCCGTTGGCAGGCTATCGACTAATCGCTGTTGTGTCAAAATCACTGGTATTTCGATATCCTGCAATCGGCTAGCAAAACCTTCCTTGGGTAAGGTTGGATCTAGCGGTAGATAAGCTCCACCAGCTTTCAGAATACCCAAAAGTCCAATAATCATCAACAGCGATCGCTCTGTGCAAAGTCCCACTAAAACTTCTGGCTTGACTCCTCGCTGCTGCAAGTAGTTAGCAAGTTGATTGGCTTTGCTGTTCAACTGTGCATAAGTTAGTTGCTGATCTTCAAAAACAACGGCAATTTTATCAGGTGTTTTTTGTGCTTGTGCTTCAAATAGTTGGTGAATACATTTATCTTGGATATTGTCAAGATGTGTTTGATTAAATTCTACTAGTAATTGTTGGCGATCGCTAAAGCTGAGAATTTCTAATTGGCTGATTTTCTCTTCGGAATTAGTAGTTACACTCGTTAATAAAGTTTGAAATTCTCTAGCTAGACGTTCAATAGTATCGGCTGAAAAATAATTGATATCGTAGTAGAATTCTGTCGTTAAAGAATGCTCGCGTTGAGTACAAGTAAGTTTTATTTTAAATTGTTCAATACAACTGTAATATTGCTCAAGAGAAAATGATACGTCGCCAGCAACAAGTTTTTCTGGTAGTTGCTCAAACTCGAAACCGATGGGAAAAGCTAGTTGTTCGTGATTTTCTATCGGTTCTGGTACAAAATAATCTTGCCATTCTGCACCAGCTTCTATAGTTTGATTAGCTAGTTCTAAAACTTCCCTAAAGCGTAAATTTGGTGTCAAATGGCTGTGAATTGGCAACCAAGTACCAACAAGTCCTAATAAGTTGTATAGTTCTTCATAGTCTCTGCGATCGCTAGCCATACCAATAACGATATTTGGCTCTTTTGTAAGTCGCCAAATCAGTGTTTGCCAGCAAGCTAGTAAAACGACAGCAGTGGAAGTATCATACTTTTTAGCTAAGTTGGCAATCTTGACTGTCATATCAGAGTTAATATCTAATCGACAGCAGTTTATCTCAAATTTTGATGGCTGTAATGGCTGACTATCAAAAGGTAACTTCAATGAAACGAGTGTAGAAAGCTGTTGTTCATGCCAGTATTTTTTAGCTGTTTCTGCATCTTCATCTGTGAGTAATTGATTCTGCCATTCTGAGAATTGCAGATATTGGACAACTTCTTCTGATAGTCTCTCACCTTGTAAGCAAGCAGAATATGAATTGCTGATTTCAGTTACCAGATTTTTGAGTGTCCGGGTATCGGCACAAAGTGAAGGTAAACTGATAATTAAACTGTACTTCTGCACATCAAGTTTCAGTAGAGACACATCTAAAAGTGGCCCTTGTTCAAACTCGAATTTAAAACTACGTGCTTCCTGATGAAAATATGCAATTTTGTTTGAAAGTTCTTTCGGTTCCCAATGACTGAGATCAATTTCACGCCACGACAAAATACTGTTATTTCCTAAAACCATTATAGGAATTTTCATTCCAGGTAAGCAATGAAAAGTTGTACTCAAAATTCCGTGTCGAATAGCAACTTGCTCTAGAGCAGTTTTTAATATCTCTGGTTTGAGATTGCCTTCTAGAAGAAAAGTACATTGAGCCAAATAAGCTGAACTAGACTGCTGTAATAACCAAAGACGCTTTTGTTGAGTGGAAAGCTGAAAACCCTGAGTTATTTGATTTGACATATATTTCTGATTACTCTTGAGCAAGAAAACACAATTTACCTGAGTGATGCTTACTCATTTAGCGGTTTCCGACAAACAAAACAGGCAGTTTCAGAGACTTTATTTACTTCTAAATCGCGGTTAACGTCATAGATGTTTATTTCTGTAAATCCTACTTTTTCCAAAGTAATTTTTACATCTTTTGCTGAATAAGCTTTTAAAAAAAAGCTTTCATCTAAACGTTGCCAGTTACCATTTATCAATTGAAATCTTGTAGTGTCTTTTTGACATATTTTGTTTTCTAAATCGTAGTTCCAAATATCAACCCAGACATTATCATCTTTAACACCTCCACCAGAATTATGATTTTTCCAATCTGATTCACACAATTCTTCTAAATACAATTCAAAGACAAAAATACCGTTTTCCAGCAAGGCATTAAAAACATTTTGCAATACATCATGTAGTTCTTGAGGCTTGAGAAAATAATTCAAAACACCATCTGTAGAAATAGCTGCATGAAAAGTTGGCAGTAATTTAAAAAACCGAGCATCATCAAGAATAAATTTAGCATTTGGCGCATTCTCTCGCGCCACATTAAGCATTCCTTCAGAGCTATCAAGCCCAGTTACTTGATAACCTCTTTTTAGTAGCCGTTGGGCAATTTGCCCAGTACCACAACCGAGGTCAAAAATATGCGCTCCTTCTGGAATATTTTTGAGGATTAATTTATCTAGACAATTTAATACAATGTCGTGGCGCTCTATGCCTTTCAAGTCATACATAGAAGCGATCGCATCATGATTAGTGTTGCGTTGTTTTAAAGACATGATAATCTTAATCCCGATTTTATAGTGGTTAGTAATTTCAAATTTATTGAACAGAATTTAGGAGTCAAAATTCTGTTGGGTATTCTGTATGACTGGCGGTAAGCGAGTATTCGAGCGTCACGATCGTCTTGATTCTGACTCCTGAATTCTGGCTTCTGAATTCTTCTTCAATGAATCATTTCTGCCATTGCTACAACAACTTTGCGATAGCCTAAATATGGATTTCTTCCGTGTGCAGTGAGCATATTATCTAACATCAAAATATCGCTCTTTTGCCAAAGGAAGCTAGTCTGAGACTGCTGATACACTTCATTTATTTCTGCAATAGCCGAGTCTTCTATAGGAGTACCGTCTCCGTAATAAACATTACGCGGTAGCTTTTCATCTCCAAATGTAGACAATAAAGATTCTCGAACTTCTGGATCTAAATACGCTATATGGTGTAACTGAATTTGATTGAAAAATACAGGCTCACTCGTTTTTGGATGTACTGCTAACGCTGGACGAATTTGGCGCGTAATTAGACTGTTATTATCATACCATTCAAAATCAATTTTAGCATGGCGGCAATAATTTTCTACGGTGGATTTGTCATGAGTACGGAAGAAATTTTGCCAGCTTACATCCAGACCATTAGTGTAGTGACGCACATACATTAATTGCTTTCTATCTAACCTTTCTCGCAGCTTAGGATTGATGATTTTGTAAGCTTGGCGGCAGTCTATAATTGGCGTTTCTCCACCTTGTTGTGCTGGTTGCACGCAGAAAAACCAAATTTTCAGAGGCCACTGATGTAAATGAGAGCTTTCATTATGAAAAAGGATGGCTTTCTCAGCTGGATAAGGAGTAGAACCATAAACTTTACCACTTTCCCCAGTCCGAGGTAAATCACCATATTCACCGAACAATTCTGGAGAAATTGCCTGAGCGAAACTTTCAAATTCTGAGATTGACTCTACATTGAAACCTCGAAACAATATTGCGCCATGTTTTAATAATTCTGTTTGGATAAACTCCTGGTTAGTTTTAGCCCAAGCGACCAAATCAATATCGTTTGTAGCTGGCTGAATTACCAGAGGAAATGTTTGCTGTGGTTGGAGATAATTAGTTTTTACTAATCTTTCTGGTAATAAGCTGACAGCTTTGGGAGTAATGCCAATCAATTTTTTCTGATTAAAAGCTTTCCGCTCTTTTTTTTGCATAGCTTGTTGTTTTTTTTCAGCTTCGGTAAGCATTTCTAAGTTACTAATCCGAGCATCAGGTTGTGAAATTATACTGTTAAGAAGTGTCTGGAAGTGACCAGTCATCCGAGTAATAGTGGCGCTATCAAATAACTCAGAGTTATATTGCCACTTACCTGAAATTCCTTGGTCTGTTTCTGTAATAAATAGTGCTAAATCAAACCTAGCTACTTTGTGTTCAACTTCCAACAAACTTAAGGTTAGTCCTGGTAATTCCAGAGGTGGCATCGGCGCATTTTGCAGGACAAACAATACCTGAAATAGTGGAGACGTGTTACTCAAATTCCGCTCAGGTTGTAAAGCTTTGACTAATTCCTCAAAAGGCAAGTCTTGATGAGCATAAGCTCCTAATGCGACTTGACGTACTCGTTTTAGCAAATCCTGGAAACTGGGGTTTCCGCTAAGGTCGATGCGTAAGACAAGAAGATTGACAAAAAAGCCAATTAATTGTTCAGTTTCTGCTCGATTCCGATTAGCGACATCAGTACCAACAACGATGTCATCTTGATTGGTGTAGCGTTGTAGCAATATCTGAAAACCTGCCAGCAAGGTCATAAATAAAGTGACACCCTGTTGGCGCGAGATTGCTTGTAGTGCTATGGACAGATGGGAAGGAATGATGAAGGTTTGAGTAGCACCGTGATTGGTTTTTACTTCTTGGCGCGGACGTGCTGTAGGTAATTGCAGTACAGGGAGATTGTTGCCCAATTGCTGCTTCCAGTAGGCGAGTTGGGCTTGGAGTACCTCACCCTGCAACCATTGTCTTTGCCATACAGCAAAGTCTACATACTGGATGGGCAGTTCTGGAAGTGGTGAGGGTTGCCCATTACAAAAAGCTTGGTAAAGTGCTGTCACCTCACGCACTAACACGCCAATTGACCAACCATCAGAGGCAATGTGGTGCATGGTAACAAGCACTATATATTCTTGTTCGCTAAGGCGGAGTAATTTCACCCGCAGGAGAACGTCACTTTGAAGATCGAAGGTTTGTTGCGCCTCGACTAATGCCAGTTGTTTGGTAGTAGCATCTTGTTGCACAAAAGGTAACTCACTCAAGTCGATTACTGACAATGGCAGTGCTGTCACTGGTGCGATGATTGCCACAGGTCGCCCTTCTACTGTCTGAAAATTAGTTCGCAAAGCTTCGTGGCGGCATAGAATTTCGTTAAAACTATTTTGCAGTGCTGTTAAGTTTAACTGTCCTTCTAAACGAATAGCGGCAGGCATGTTGTATGAAGGGCTTTTTGGCTCTAACTGAGTCAGAAACCATAGTCGCTGTTGGGCAAAAGATAGAGGTAACTCGTGTGAGCGGGAAATGCGCTCAATGGTTGCTGCTTCAAATACCAAGTCTGCTCTACTGGCTTTCTCAATTTCGGTAGCTAACTTGGCGACTGTCGGCTTCTCAAACAACCGATGCAAAGGAAGCTTTATTTCAAAAACTTTTTGGATTTGGGAAATAACACGAGTAGCGACCAGAGAGTGCCCACCTAATTCAAAGAAGTTATCGTGAATGCCTACTTTCTCAAGAGCGAGAACCTCTGCCCAGATTCCGGCTAGCATCTCCTCTACAGGCGTAGAAGGAGCTACAAAGGTTTCTTCAGATTCAACCTGAAGACTAGATGCTGAAAGCGATCGCCTGTCCACTTTACCATTAGGTGTTAGTGGCAGTGCCTCTAGTGTTACAAAAGCCGAGGGAACCATATACTTAGGCAGTTTTTCTTGTAGAAAACGGCGTAGCTGTGGCACTAAATCGCTAGTCCATTTTGGCTTTAAAGGATTACTGGCATAAAAATTCCCAGGTTTCGGTGTTCCCGATCCCAACTCATTTAGATTCTGGGATTGTAAATTTGGAACGATATATGCAATCAAACGCTTGTTGTCTGGTTGGCTTTCTTGCATCAAAACTACAGCTTGTTGCACCTCTGGGTTTTGGCTCAACAAAGTTTCAATCTCTCCGAGTTCAATGCGGAAACCCCGAATCTTGACTTGATGATCGATCCGCCCTAAGTATTCAATAGTCCCGTCTAGTCGATAGCGAACTAAGTCCCCAGTTTTGTATAACCGAGAAGTTGAAAAAGAGGCAAGGGAGCAGGGAGCAGGCTTGCCGTGAGCGTAGCCGAACGGGAGCAGGGGAGAAGGTTCAGATAGAGATTCGATCCCACCTGTTGCGCTAGCTTCTTGTAGGGTACGAGAACCACTTAACAGAAGTCGCTCCGCTCCACCGCAGGAGTCAGGGGTCATTTCCCCCTGCCTCTTCGTTGAAGTGTTATTAAAGGGGTTAGGGATAAATTTCTGTACTGTGAGTTCTGGTTGATTGAGATAACCAAGAGCTAGTCCGACACCACCAATGTGTAGTTCACCCGGAACTCCTACGGGAACTGGTTGCAGGTTTTCGTCTAAAATATAAAATTCTGTGTTGGCAATCGGACGGCCAATAGAAATGATGCCATCTCGACCCTCTACGTTATTTGTAGCCTCTACCTGATGGGCAGCCGACCAGATAGTAGTTTCTGTTGGCCCGTATAAATTCCAGAGTTCAGTACCCCGTTCAAGCAACTGATTGGCTAGTTGGCGATCGAGAGCTTCACCGCCACAGAGGATTTTTAGTGACCAACGACCCTGCCACCCAGCTGCTAGAAGCAATCGCCAAGTAGCTGGCGTGGCTTGGATGACAGTAGTACCAGAAGATACCAGCTTTTCTAATAATTGAGTGCCGTCAATAGCGACTTCACGGCTAACCACTATCAAACGAGCGCCTACAATCAGTGGCAGGTAAATTTCTAGTGCTGCAATATCAAACGATAATGTTGTGACTGATAGGAGAATATCTTCTTGAGTCAGCCTGATGTTAAGGCGCATGGCACTTAAGAAGTTAACCAACGCTCGGTGTGGAATTTGCACTCCTTTGGGCTTGCCAGTTGAGCCAGAGGTGTAAATCACATAGGCTAAATCTTTAATAGTTACCTGGCTAATAGGATGACAATTGTGTTCGCTAATCTTCTGCCAGTCTGTATCAAGGTATACGACTTTTCCTTGATATTTCGGTAAAATTGCCATCAACTTTTGTTGAGTGAGTAGCACCGAGACTTGAGCATCTTCTAACATGAATGCCAAGCGCTCGTGCGGATAGGCTGGATCGAGAGGGACATAAGCACCACCTGCTTTCAGGATGCCTAACAATCCGACCACCATATCGAGCGATCGCTCCACGCAAATACCTACCAACATGAATGGTACAACACCCAACTCTTGTAAGTACTGTGCTAGCTGATTGGCACGAATATTCAATTCCTGATAGGTAAGTTGTTGATCTTCAAAAACAACCGCGATGGAATTTGGTGTTTGTTCTACTTGAGCTTCAAATAATTGATGAATACAACTAGAGGGATAATCAGCCGATGTTTGATTCCAATCTACTAGCAGTTGCTGTTGTTCTGTTGCAGTCAAGATTGGCAAGTCAGATAAATGGCGATCGGGATTAGCCACAATTCCTTCTAGTAGTATCTGGAAATGTCCCTGCATCCGGCTAATTGTCGCAGCATCAAACAAATCGCTGTTGTACTCGAACACGCCCATCAACCCTTGTTCAGTTTCCGTTAAAAACAGGGTTATATCAAACATGGCTGTTTCGGTTTCTACTTCCATCGGACTCAGGATTACTCCTGGAAGCTTCAAAACCTCCATTGGGGCATTTTGCAAAATTAACATCACCTGAAACAGTGGTGTATGGCTTAAATCCCGCTCTGGCTGTAGCTCTTCTACAAGCTGCTCGAAGGGTAAATCTTGATGAGCATAAGCATCTAATGTCACCTCCCGAACCCGTCGCAGTAATTCTTTGAAGCTGGGATTTGACGACAGGTCGGTACGCAGTACAAGAGTATTGACAAAACAGCCGATTAATGGTTCTATTTCACTGCGATTGCGGTTAGCAATGGGAGAGCCAATCAAAATATCTGCTTGATTTGTGTAGCGATACAGCAATGTTTTGAACGCTGCTAGCAGAGTCATAAACAAAGTAACTGCTTCTTGCCGTGAAAGAGACTTGAGTGCCTCAGTCAGAACTTTAGGAATTTGCCACGATTGTTTTCTGCCCCTAAAGGTTTGAATGGCTGGTCGAGGTCGGTCGGTAGGAAGTTGCAGCACGGGCAATTTTTTGCCTAACTGCTGTTTCCAGTAAGCCATTTGGGATAAGTGTACTTCTGTTTGTAGCCACTGCCGTTGCCAAATAGCAAAGTCTGCATATTGAATAGTCAAATCGGGGAGTGACGAGGGCTTGCCGCTAGAGAATGATTCGTAAAGTGCAGCTACTTCGCGAACAATCACACCTGCCGACCAGCCATCGGCGACAATATGATGTATTGTGAACACCAACACATGTTCTTCCTCCTGCAACCGCAACAGAGAAGTTCGTAGCAATGCATCTTCAGTCAAGTTAAAAGCCTGTCGTGCTTGTGAGCTAGCCAGCCGCCGAATTTCAACTTGTTGTTCTTCTGGTGATAATTTTTCTAAATCTATAACCAGTAGTTTTATATTTAGCGCCGCAGCAATTTCTTGGACGGCTTGCCCATCTACATCTCTAAAGCTCGTCCGCAAGACCTCATGGCGGCGCACAATTTCATTGATGCTTTGCTCCAGTGCTGCTACGTTGAGCGAACCTTTTAATAGTACAGCTCGGGAAATGTTGTAAAAAGGATTATCTGGTTCCATCTGATTGAGAAACCATAGTCGCTGTTGAGCAAACGACAGTGGCAACTCGTCCTCTCGTTTCACCTGATTGATTAGCATAGTTGCTGAGTTCTGTCCGCTCCTCATTGCCGTTTCAATCAGTTCTGCAAGCCCAGCTATTGTAGGTGTTTCAAACAAACTACGTAACCGCAACTCTACTTGGAAGGCTTCGCGCACTTGGGAAGCAACTTGCGTAGCTAGCAAAGAGTGTCCTCCCAAATCAAAAAAGCTATCGTGGATACCTACTTGCTTAATACCTAGAATCTCGCTCCAAATTCCTCCTAGTACTTCTTCAATCGGTGTGCGAGGAGCCACGAATTTTGCTGTCTCTGGTCGTACTTGGTCAAGTGCTGGCAGAGCTTGACGGTCTATTTTGCCACTAGGAGTTAGCGGCAGTGCCTTTAACATAATAAAGGTGGAAGGCAGCATATAATCAGGCAACTTTGTTCGCAGATAACTACGCAGTTCATCAACTTGGTAGGAGGATTCCTGGGACGGCACTACATAGGCTGCCAAATACTTCTGACCTAGCTCTAAATCTGGTGCTACGATTACAGCTTCTTTTACACTTGGATGCTGCCTCAACACAGCTTCAATTTCTGTTAGTTCAATGCGAAAGCCCCGAATTTTTACTTGGTAATCGCTACGTCCAATAAATTCGATTGTGCCATCTGGTAAATAACGCCCTAAATCACCTGTTTTATAAAGTCTTGCTCCTGGTTGGGGGCTAAAATAATTAGGAATGAATTTATCAGCAGTTAGTTCGGGATGCTGCATATAGCATCGGGCTAAACCTGCGCCACCAATATATATTTCACCTTTGATTCCAATCGGAGTCAAGTGTAAGTTATTGTCTAGAATATAAACTTGTGTATTAGCAATTGATTTACCAAGAGGAACTGTTTTAGTTGTTAAATTGACTTCTGTAATTAAATGAGTGAGTACACCAACAGTGCTTTCTGTAGGGCCATAATGGTTAAATATCTGGCAATTGGGTACTAACTGGCGAATTTGCTCAACTAACTGCCAATTAGTAGCTTCACCACCTAAAATTAGTCGTTGACGAGGCAGGATAGATTGGGGTGTAGGAGATAGCAGCAGGGAACTAAGGTGAGAAGGAACAATTTTGAGACAATCTATAGGATGTTTGTGGCAATATTCTGTTAAAGCAACTGGATCGGTGGCGCGATCGTAGGAGATGATATGTAGACATCCTCCTGTACAAAGTGCAGGGAAGAGAACGGTGTTACCTAAGTCTGCGGCTAGAGTGGAAACTAATGCAAAGTTGCAGGTGGAATTAGTAGGTAGTTTTAAACTATCAATGATGGCATAGACATAATTAAGAATTTGCTGATGTTCAATGGCAACTCCTTTGGGTTTGCCTGTAGAACCAGAGGTAAATAATATATAAGCTAGATGATTATTGTTTGTCTGACAGTGAGGATTAATATCAGTTTCATGAGTAATTGTTTGCCATTGTGCAGCCAAATTAATGACTTGCAGTTGTTCGATATTAGCTACTTCTGATAATCTATTTGCTACGCAAGTATTAGTAATCAAAAAGGAGGCTTGGATATCTTTTAAACGGGATGCTAAACCCTTGGGTGGAATCCCTGGATCTAAGGCGATGTATGCTCCACCAGCCTTGAGAATGCCTAAAATACTCACAATCATGTCAATCGAACGTTCTAGGCAAATTCCCACTAATATTTCTGCTCCTACTCCTTGTTTTTGCAAGTAGTGAGCTAATTGATTTGCCTTTTGATTGAGTTGTTGATATGTAAGTTTTTCCTCTTCAAAAACTACAGCAATCCGATCGGGAGTTTTTTGTACTTGTACCTCAAATATTTTGTGAATTAACAGATTTTTCGGATAATCTTTGTTGTGATTGTATAGTAGCTGTGTTCTTTCAATATCGCTGATAATTTCTAACTGACTGATTGGTAACTCTGGATGAGCGATCGCACTAGCTACTATCTTGTTAAATTGCCCAGCTAAAACTTTAATGTAATCGGAATTAAATAAGTTTGAATTATAGTGAAATTCTGCGGTTAATTGGTGATTATCAATACATGTCAGCTTAAGATTAAATTTTTCAATACACGAGTATTGCTGATAAATCGAAAAGACACTATCAGCATTTGCGTACTTAGGCGATTGTTCTAAAAATTCAAAGCATAACGGTGAAAAACGTGAATTATTTGGCGCTAAATCTGCTATGTTTCCCCAGTTAAAATAAGGATGATATTGGAAAATATCAGTCAAATTATTTTTAGATATAATCTCAATCAATGTACTTTCTTTGTCTAGCTCAATATTAATAGGTAAAAATTTAGCAAATAAACCTATAGCATCTTGCAATTCTTGGTAATTACGCCCATCACAACCAATTCCAATAATTACATTTGATTGTTGGGTAATCCGCCAGATCAAAATCTGCCAGCAAGCTAATAAAACATGAGAGACAGTAGTATTATATCGCTGAACTAATATTTCTATTTGTGCGACTAATTCAGGAGTAATGTTGATAGATTGTATTTGCGGCTGAAATGTTGATTTTAAAGCGGTTTGTTGTTCCCAAGGTAACTTTAAGGTTGTCAACGCAGTAATATTTTGTTTACGCCAATAATCTCTCCCCGCTTCTGTATCTTCTCCCTCTAACAATTCATTTTGCCATTCAGCTAAATCTGCATATTGTAGCGGTTCATTATCTAACTCTTTTCCTTGAAAACAAGCTGCATAAGCTTGACTGATTTCTCGCACCAAAATATTTAGTGATGCTGCGTCTGCACAAAGGGCAGGTAAGCAGATCAGTAGAATATACTTTTCTGAAGATAAAGTAACTAAAGATAAGCGCAACAAAGAACCATGTTGTAGATCAAATACTTCTTGGTTAAATTGCTCAAATAAGCTTGATAATTCTTCTTGTTGTTGATGGCTGCAACTACTGAAGTTGTAGTTTTCCCCCCAAGTAATATTTTTATTTGTAATTACTTGCAATGGGATAGACATCCCTGGTAAGCAATGAAAGTTAGTGCGAAGTATTTCATGGCGATTAACAACCTGTTCTAAGGCTTGCTTCAAGATGTTGATATCGATAACGCCTTCAATTAAAACAGCACATTGAGAACGATAGGGAAGGCTATTAATTTCTTGCAATTGCCACAAATGTTTTTGCTGAGGAGAGAGGCGAAAACCTTGCATTTCTTCTAACATTACTAATTCTCCGTACTTGGCACTAAATCTCTTGACTGCTGAATACTTCTGACATCCCAACTACCACTTTTCTTTCCCCGACAAATGGCTGTCTTCCATGTGCTGTCAGCATATTATCCAGCATTAAAATATCTCCAGCCTGCCAGGGAAAAATCACAGTTTCTTGTTGATACACGGTACGAATTGCATCCAAAACTTCTGCTTCAATTGGTGAACCATCGCCGTAATAAGTATTATGTGGCAAATCCTCTTCTGAAAATTCTGCTAACAATGCAGTGCGAATCTTTGCATTCAAAGTGGTGACATGAAAAAAAGCGGCATGATTAAACCAAACAGTTTCACCCGTTTTAGGATGTGTAGCGATCGCTTGTCTATGAGTACGGGTTCGTAAGCGATTTCCTGGCTTCCACTCGAATTCAATATGATTGCTACGGCAAAATTCTTCTACTTCGGCTGGGTTTGTAGTTTGAAACACTGTTTCCCAAGGTAAGCCAAAACCATCACCGAAGTTACGCACATACATCACGCCTGTTTCGATGAAGCGATCGCGAATTTTTGGGTTAATCTGTTGTAATAATCTCCGCGTATCAGCAATCGGAGTTTCCCCGCCTTGCTGTGCTGGTGTGACGCAGTGAAAGAAAATTTTTAAAGGCCAGCTAGCGGCATAGGAATTCTCGCTATGCAGAAAGATACTTTGGTCGGCAGGATAGTCAGTAGATGTGTAAATTTTACCTTGAATTGCACTCCGAGGTGAAGAGCGATCGACATACTCCAACAGTTCCCCAGAAACTGTCTGAATAAATTTCTCAAACTCAACCAAGTCTAAAAAATGAAAGTTACGGAATAGAATACCTCCATGTTTGAGCAAATAACTTTCGATTAACTCTCGATTACTTGCTGCCCAAGAGATTAAATTTATCCCCTCTCTGGCAGGTTGAATCAGCAGAGGTAAAAAACTGTCTGATACTAAAGCTGTTGCTTTAATTAATTCTGCTTGAGAAAGATTGACAGCTTTTCGTTTGACAGACTGAAATTGGTTGAGGCTGAGTTTTGGTGACTGGGGAACTGCCATATATGAAAATTAATTTGATTTTTGCAAAAATTCAAGTGCCTGATATTCAGGCTTGACAATATTGTTTTTAGGGAATTCTAGCCCTAGTTCATCCAAGGTTGTAACACCAAATAATTCTAGAATTTCTGGAGATAAATTATTGTTATCAATGAAATTGCTACCTTCATTATTTTGCCCTTTATACAAAATTACTAGATTGTGATAAAAATGCATAGAGACGATATTTTTATCAAAGTAACTAGGAGTATAACCTGGGCACAAAAATTCTTCATGATTGAGTCCATCAACCATTGTTTTAAACATATTCATTACAGTTTTTGGGTCATTTAAGTCTAGGCTACCCCCAACGCTAATACAGTTTTGCAAAAAAACACTATCTTGAGCAAACTCTTTCCATCTTTCACCAGTCAGACTAGGCCAATAAGAGTGGTGAATATTTTCTGCTGCATAAATACCGCCATCTTTCAGTGCCGGAAAGAAAGTATGAAAGGCTTTTATATGGTGTTCATTGGCAGCACTGCCATCTTCAATAACGATATCTAATTCACCAATTTCATCTAAAACAGTCTTAATGAAAGCTTCGTCGTTTTGATCCCCATGAAATATTTTAATTCGGTCTTCTTCTAAATATTTTTTATCTACAATATCAAGACCATAAACCATACTATTAGGAAAATATTTTTTCCAAGTTTTTAAAGCTTCTCCGCCAAAGGTGTGGTCTTCGTAACCGCCGATCCCAATTGCCAAAATTTTGATTTTTTTATTCTTTAATGGTGCAAAATGGCTTTGATAACGATGAGCAAACCGCAGTTTAGGCCATCTATCATGGGCATAAAGAGTTGAGACTTTTGTTAAATCATGAGGATTTAGAAACACCATTAATTGTTTCTGTAATTTCTGCCAGACTTCATTTAATAAAACCATTGTCATGTCTCCTATGAGAATAATGTTTTGAAGGTTTACGCAGAGGCGCACAAGAAATATTTCATTTAAATCAAAAGTACTATAGCAGTTTAAGTCAGAGGTCTAAAGATTATGGATAGACTTACGCTTGGTTAGTTTTAACTTTTGCAGAGAAGTAGATTCTAGTTCTTTAGCTTGGACTAACTGTTGCTTCCTATCATTTTTGTTAAGTATCTTACCTAACTCGCTAACTTGTATATTAGGGTTATCAACAACAAGCTTAAGAAGGATTTCAAAATGATTGTTCATGCTCGCAATAGTTACAGCATTAAACAAATCCACTTTATACTCCATTGAACCCTGAAAACCTGCTTTACTTTCCCAAATGCTAAATTTCAAATCAAATTTAGAAGTACCGATATCTACTTCTTGAGGATGCATATTCAAGTTGTTAATTTCGATAGCTGGTATCGGTGCATTTTGCAAAATAAACATTACCTGAAACAAAGGGTTATAACTCAGGTTGCGTTCTGGTTGTAACTCTTCTACCAGTTTCTCAAAAGGTAAGTCTTGATGGGCGTAAGCATCTAATGCACAAGCACGTAAACGTTGTAGGACTTCTCGAAAACTGGGATTTCCACTAAAATCTGTGCGGAAGACTAAGGTATTGATAAAGAAGCCAATTAAGTTTTCCGTTTCTCGCCAGTTCCGACCTAATACGGGTGAACCAACTAAAATATCCTCTTGTTTATTATAACAGTAAAGCAATGTTTTAAACACTGCTAAAAGTGTCATAAATAAAGTTACACCTTCTTGTTTATTTAAGTTTTTTACTGCTTCTTTAATTTCTCCTGCAATGCTGAAAAACTCTTTTTTACCTTTGAATGTTTGAATTGCTGGTCTAGGTCTATCGGTGGGAAGTTGAAGTAAAGGTGCGCTACCATTTAGCTGCTGTTTCCAATAATCTAATTGAGGTTGGAGAACATCTGTTTGTAACCATTGTCTTTGCCAATAAGCATAATCGGCATATTGGATGCTCAGTTCAGGTAAAGGTGAAGGTTTACCAAGAGAGAACGCAGCATAAATTGTTGCTAGTTCTTGAATAAGCACACCAATTGACCAACCATCAGAGATAATGTGATGGGTACTAATTAGCAACAGATGCTTATCTTCTTTGAGATGTAGAAGTGTTGCTCTTAATAGCGGTAGTTGGTCAAGGTCAAATGGTTTTTGGCTTTCTTCTAGAATTAAACTTTGAATATCAGAGTCGAAATTTTGCAGAATTGATAATTTTAATTCTAGAGTCTCATGGATAACCTGAATAGGTCTTCCGTCTATAGTAGGAAAGGTTGTCCGTAAACTTTCGTGACGCTTGATGATTTCATTGAGGCTTTGTTCGAGAATCACTGGATTAAGTTTACCAGTTAATCGAATAGCGATCGCAACATTATAAAAAGGATTTCCCGGTTCTAACTGGTCAAGAAACCATAAACGCTCTTGTGCTAAACACAGAGGTAATTCACAATCGCGAGAAACAGGTTGAAGTTGTTGGTTTATAGAGTTTATCTCTGTAGACAATACGAGTTTAACTATCTCAGCAATACTCGCTTCAAACAAATCTACAGCCGAAATACATACCCCTACGTCTTCCTGAATGCGATTTTTCAACTCAAACGCTTGTAAGGAATCTATACCCAAATTGCTCAAAGGTTGTTGAATATTTATCTGCTCTAAAGGTACTGATAATACTTGAGCTACCAACTGTTGTAAGTAAGTTTCTATATTTGTCGGTTGTTTTTTGGTTAAATTCACCTCAAAACTATCCAAAATACTACTTTGGACAACATTGAGAGTCCCTGCTAAAAATTCTGCTTTGGTAGCGCGACGTTGTATTTTCCCACTAGAAGTTTTAGGAATAGTACCAGGTTTAATTAACACCACTGCATAAACTTGCATCTCAAATTCTTGAGAAACCGCCTGACGAATAGCAGCAGTAACTTCCTCTAAATTTGGTTTGGCGCGGAATTCCAACTCCTGCACTACTACCAACTTCTCTTCGTTTTCTACCTCAACTGCAAATGCAGCACTACTACCCAAACGCAAAGCCGGATGAGAGCGTTCTGCGGTGAGTTCGATATCTTGTGGGTAAAGGTTGCGGCCGCGAATAATAATTAAATCTTTGGCTCTACCGGTAATAAAGACTTCGCCACTATCCAAAAAGCCTAAGTCACCGGTACGTAAAAAAGGCCCTGATGCTTCGCTAATTTCTATATCTTGCAAAAAGGCATGAAAAGTTTGTTCTGTCTCTGTTTGACGATTCCAATAGCCTTTGCCAACACTGGGGCCAGATACCCAAATTTCCCCTACTTCTTTATCCTGACAGCGAGTGAAAGTTTCTGCATTAACAATTACAATCTGTTGTTGTGGCACACTCCGGCCACAACTGACTAATACTATTGAATTATCGTCGTTAGTAACCGCATCAATTACATAATTACGTTCTAAAGCGCTCTTATTTACGTTTTTGCATCTGACTAACGCAGACTTGACGCTACCAGATACCATCAAAGTGGCCTCTGCCATGCCGTAACAAGGATAAAAAGCTTCTGGACGAAAACCACACTCAGCAAAGGTAGCTGCAAAACGCTCCAAAGTTTGCTGGCGAATTGGTTCCGCGCCGTTAAAAGCTACACTCCAACTGCTTAAATCTAAGGTTGAACGTTGCTCAGGAGTAATTTTTTCAATACAAAGTTCATAAGCAAAGTTGGGAGCGCCACTGGTGGTTCCTCTATAACGAGAAATCGCTTGTAACCAACGGTAAGGACGCTGGAGAAAAGCTGCTGGCGGCATCATCATACAAGGAAAACCCCCATACAAAGGTTGTAGTACGCCGCCAATCAGTCCCATATCATGATAAACAGGCAGCCAACTAACAAATTTACTATTGGCGGAATGTTCCATATACTGGCGCGTGACCACAGCATTGTGCAGTAGGTTGCCATGACTGAGCATCACACCTTTGGGTATACCAGTAGAACCAGAAGTGTATTGCAAAAAGGCCAGAGTATCTATATCAATCAAAGGCTCTTGCCAAGCCTCTTCTATACCAGGTGCGAGGTTATCGGTAGTCAGCCAGCGAATACTATCTAGATCAAATTTATCAGCAAGTAAAGATTTCAACTGAGACAAGATGGCTGTTGTTGTCAGAATTACCGCCGTTTGTGCATCTTTTAAAATCGCCAAGATTCTGGGGGTGTTGCGCTGATTGCGTGGTGGATAAGCGGGGACTGCTACCACCCCAGCATATAGACACCCAAAGAAGGCCGGTAAGTAATCTATGCCAGGTGGGTAAAGTAGTAACGCCCGTCCAGTTAATTTTAAAATTTGAAGTTGAGATGCGATCGCTCTACTATATCGATCTAACTCTCGATAATTTAGAGTCGCTGCTTGTGCTTCTCCATCGTGCAGAAAGGTAAAAGCCTCAGTGTTTCCTTGCTCTACCGACCTGTAACGCAGTAGCTCCACAACTGTAGAAAACTTACAGACCATTTCTTCTAATCGAGCATTATTGCTACTAATTTGCAATTACTTTTATGACTTTAAAGCAACTTTGCTAAGATAGCAAGCAAATTTTTATTAAAAACTATTATTACCTTTTATTCAAAAAATAATTTATCAAACTATCTCTTCAGATAGATGTAAAAAGCTTAAGTTAGAGATTTCTAACTTTATATAGACTATAGCAATGTCTTAAAAAGACTTATATATAAGGGTTTTTTACCCGACGCTAGTCAGATTCATAAAATCCAGAAGTTTTGATAAATGCTTGCTCAGATGTAACCTTTATGATAATGTCTCCTAATAGCACTAGAGTTAGATGCAAATTAGTCGCAGATAGCTTTTGAGGATTTCCAGAGCTAGTGTCAAACATTATTGATAATATATCGCGTCATTAATATCAGACGTGACATTTTTCATGAGCTGTGAGAATGAGTATCAATATGCAACTAGAGCTTTACTTAAAAGCCTGTTAATTACAGGTTCAGTTCAAGGAGAAACAAGAATGAAGGGTGGGTTAATGAGTGAGATACGTTCGGTGGCATTAGCATTAGCGGTAATTAGCAGCTTAGTACAACCAGCCCATGCAGGAACACACACAGCCGAACTATCTAGTCAGAAATCTCACTCTACCAGAGCGGCACAATTGCTTGTGCAAAGCAGCGATAACGTTAATAAAGTTACAGGCGTTAAAATAAATTCTACTGATAAAGGCATTGAAATTATTTTAGAAAGTGCCAACGCCGAAGCACTCAAACCAGTCAATAACAATCAAGGCAACAGTTATATAGCAGATATACCCAATGCAGTGCTAGCACTGCCCGAAGGTGGAAACTTTACCCAAAATAATCCTGCACCAGGCATTGCATCAGTCAGCGTCACTCAAGCTAACACCAATAGTTTGAGAGTAACGGTAATCGGTGAGGGAAGTTTACCTAATACAGAGTTATTTGATAGTGACCAAGGTTTGATTTTTGCAGTTACACCAGTTGCATCAGCCACTAAACCACAGCAGCCAACACAAGCCGTGGCAGAAGTTACAGAAGTCAAACTTAATCCCACCAATAACGGTTTAGAAATCATCTTGACAACTCCAGATGGTGAAAAATTACCAGTATTGCCTAAGACTGAAGGCAACACATATATTATCGAAATTAACTCGGCTCAACTACGCTTACCCAGTGGTGGCACATTCCGCCAAGAAAAACCCATTGCTGGAGTTAGTGAAGTCACAGTGACTAACTCCGATGCCAACACTATCAGAATGGCTGTAATTGGAGTAGACAGTATTCCGAAAGTAGAGTTATTTGATAGTGACCAAGGTTTGATTTTTGGTATAGCCTCAGCTGCATCTTCTACCCAAGCACAGACACAACCCCAAACACCAACACAACCAACCCAGCCAGAACAGCCATCGGCCTCTGACGAGCCAATTGAGTTAACAGTCACAGGTGAGAAAGACGGGTATCGCGTACAAGATTCATCAACTGCAACAAAAATAGATGTTCCCTTACGTGATATACCTGCATCTGTACAGGTAATACCCAAAGAAATCATTCAAGACCGACAAGTAGTCAAACTCAACGAGCTAGCAGACAATGTTAGTGGTGTACGTAGTCAAGAGACTTATGGTGGACTTGCATCTCAAGGCTACTTTATTCGTGGTTTTGCGACAGAATTTCAGACTCTGCGTAATGGCTTTAAAGATTTTGGCTTTATTAGTCCGCGTGATATTTCTAGTATCGAACGTGTAGAATTTCTCAAAGGGCCAGCATCAATTCTGTATGGTAGTATTAGCAGCCCTGGTGGTGTCGTCAACACAATTACTAAACAACCACTATCAGACCCGTTTTATCAAATCAATGGCACTATTGGCAGCTACGACTTTTACCGCACATCAGTTGATTTGACCGGGCCACTTCTAGAAAATCGTTCTGCTCTTTACCGTCTGAATGTAGCTTACGAAAACGCTGATAGCTTCCGTGACTTCGTTAATAATGAAAGTACTTATGTTGGGCCAATGATTACTGTAAAAGCAGGAGAGAATACAGATATTACCTTTGGTTATGAATACCAAAAGTATGACTACACTTTTGACCGAGGTTTTCCAAATAATAATTGGGTAGTTTTCGACCTTCCCATCAGCCGATTTTTAGGTGAACCCAATCTCAATAGAGGTGAATTTACATCTAATAATTTCACTTATATTCTAGAAAGTAAATTTGGCTACAACAATAATTGGAAATTTCGCCAAGGCTTCAACGTCATTAACATTAGCGGTAGTGCGGGAGGCGTTCAAGCAAATTCTATAAACGATGATGGTTTAACTGTGGCGCGGGGATATCGAGTTAGTAATGATGAATCAAACAACATTTCATTTCAAAATGAAATAAGTGGCAAATTTAATACTGGCTCAATTCGTCATAATATTCTTGTGGGGCTAGAGTTATCCAATTACAGTTTCCAGTACGACTATTATCAAGGAGATATTGCAGATTTAAATATTTTTAATCCTGTTTATGGCGCACAGCCAGAATCCGTAGAACGAGCATTTTTTGAGAAGTATGGTGGAAGTAACATTGCAATATATTTGCAGAACTTAGTTGAGATCACACCAAATCTTAAATTGCTAGCTGGTGGACGTTTTGACTGGGCTGATTCATTTTATAGAAACTTGGAAGCAGGTACAACTATCAATGAAACTTCAGATTCTAAATTTTCACCACGAGTTGGGATAGTTTATCAACCTACTGATTCCACTTCAATTTATGGAAGTTGGACAAATTCCTTCAATCCGCAAATATTCGGAAGAAGTATTAATAACGAAGCATTTCAACCAGAGACAGCAGAACAATTTGAAGTTGGTATTAAGCAGGAGTTTCTTGACAAGCGTATCTCAGCAACTTTAGCTTATTTCGACATCACAAAGAAAAATGTTTTGACTACAGACCCTACCAATTCTGACTTCCAAATCCAAACAGGTGAACAAAAAAGTAGCGGTGTTGAACTCGATATAGTTGGAGAGATTCTTCCTGGCTGGAAAATAATTGGCACATATACTTATACAGATGCCTTTGTCAGCGAAGATAATGATCCAACATTAGTTAATAATAGATTAGCTGGCGTACCCTACAACAGCGCTAGTTTATGGACTACATATCAATTACAAAAAGGTAATTTACAAGGTTTAGGACTAGGATTTGGTCTAGTTTATGTAGGTCAACGGGAATCTGGTATACCCAATAATGTCAAAATTCCTTCTTATTTGAGAACAGATGCCAGTGTTTTCTATAAACGGGATAATTGGCGGGTTGGTGTCAATATTAAAAACTTATTTGATACTAAATATTATGAGTCTCAAGGATTTTACATTGTTCCGGCTGCACCATTTACTGTTCTGGGAACTGTTTCTTTCGAGTTTTAATTTGGGAGTAGTTGTAAAATGTGATACTTTAACTGAAAACTTCACTAAACGGACGGGGTTTCCCTGCTCAAAATTTGCTTTATTGTTCATACATAATATTGGTTCACCAATAACTGAATTGTTTTTGTTACGCAAATAATATGGTTGAGGTTCACAGATATCTACCCTAAAAAACTAGGGTGACAGTGAAAAGTTTAATCCTTTATTACCCAATTATTTCATCATGGCTAATTCTTTTTGTGCGCTAGAGTCTCTTGATGTTGGAGAAGATCCAATTGCCAATGCTTACAATTTTGACTTTTTTGTGATGGTTGAATGTCCAACTCCTTGGACAAATGAGGCGTTTAATTCTAAACCAGTTCCTGAGAATCTGCGAAATATAGTCAAGGAATTTGCAAAATCTGAGATAACTGTAGAGTTTTTATTAATTTATAACAAGGAATTGAAGCAGCCAAACTCAACAAGAGTTTTGATATATCATAAACCTACTGGTTTAGCTCAAGGATATAGCAAATATGAATTGTTCTTATCTGATATTGCTGAAGTAGCGCCTATGATTAAAAAATGCTTGCTTGAGAAAAATTTAGATAATTATATTAGCGAATCTCACACAAGAGATATTTTTATATGTACTCATGGTAGCCATGATAAATGCTGTGCTAAATTTGGTAATCCCTTTTATCGTCAGGCAAAAAATATCGTTAAAGATTTAGGGATGAATAATGTTAGAGTATGGCAATCTAGCCATTTTGGTGGTCATCGGTTTGCACCTACTGCTATCGATTTTCCAGAGGCTAGATACTATGCTAGGTTAGATTCTGAATCATTCTCTTCGATTTTGACCCGCACTGGAAATATTGA
Organism: Nostoc sp. DedQUE02; assembly: GCF_034531035.1. Taxonomy (NCBI): domain Bacteria; kingdom Bacillati; phylum Cyanobacteriota; class Cyanophyceae; order Nostocales; family Nostocaceae; genus Nostoc; species Nostoc sp. DedQUE02. Next base: position 81,312 of record NZ_JAVRBY020000022.1, read on the forward strand.
ATTTATTAAGCATATTTATCGTGGGTGGGCAATATTACCAGAAGCTGCACAGGTTTTAGAAAGAGAAATGATTCTTATCTATGGTTGGCAATGGTTGACTTACAAAGTTGATTATCAGATTATCCAACAAAGTGAGAATGGGGAATTTAACTGTATAAAACTAAATTTTCTTAGGCTAGATGGGAACTTGGTTAGTGTAAAAGCTGATGTGTTGCTTGATAAAAATAAGACTCTATATCTAAGCGATTGTCAGGGTGAGTTTGTCGAAACAATTCCCCAGTTTTATGTACAAAATTTGTTGACAGAGGTGCATGAATAATATATGTATATTTTTATGAAAAAAAGATACATATATTATTGCAATTTATGTATTTTGATGGCTATTTCGTTATTATTTTTTGCCGCTTGCCACAGTGGTTTTGATCAAAATCCGGGTGAATCTAAATCACAGTTATCAATACCAGAATGTCGCTTATTTAAGCATGAATTAGGTGAAAGTTGTGTGCCTATCAATCCGCAGCGCATTGTTGTTGCGGAGCAAATTACATTAGAACCTTTGATAGCATTAGGATTGAAACCAATAGGTGTACCTGAACATGCTTTTGTAGCTAGTAAAACTAGTTTTCTCAAGAAGCAAATGGCTGGTATAACTTATGTAGGCAAAGAGGGGCAGTTGAATTTAGAAAAAATATTGAAATTGCATCCAGATTTAATTATTAGCTTATATGATATTGACTCAGAAAGCTATCAATTATTTTCACAAATAGCTCCAACAGTTAAATTTAAATATGTTCATGATAAATGGCAAGAATCTTTTCGGAGTGTTGGTGAAGTATTAAACAGGGCTGGAGAAGCTGAAAAATTACTCAATCAATACGAACAGCGATTAACAAAATTACGGGCTGCTTTAGATAATCATCTAAATAAACTAGAAGTTTCTGTCGGACGGTTTCATGGAGGAGTACAACTACCTGAGTTTCGTTCTCAATTTTCATTTCCTGTCAGTATTTTGGAAGCCGCCGGGATTGCTATGCCAAATGCTCAACGTCAGTTAGTTAAAAATCCTGACGAGAATTTGGTAATACTGAACTTAGAACGTATAGACTTACTTGATGCTGATGTTTTATTTGTAGCGGTAGATCCTGGAGCTAGAGAATTATTCCAAAAATATCAAAAAACTCGTCTTTGGCAAACCCTTAATGTAGTTCAAAATCAACGAGTTTATAGTGTTGATTCTAGTTACTGGATTTTTGGAAGTATTCTATCAGCAAATGCAATAATTGATGATTTATATAAGTATTTGCTCAAGGCAGCGTGACAGGGAATTAATTAGTCAATTATAAGGAACGCTGCTCATGAAAACAGAAATGAAATTTAGTAGTTTTCGTAATTTTATTATTGTCTGGATTGGTCAGTTTGTTTCGGCTATGGGCAGTAGTATGACCAGCTTTGCGCTAGAGATTTGGGTCTGGGAATTTACAGATCAGGTAACAACACTAACGCTTGTAGGTTTCTATACGTTACTTCCCAGTATTGTGATTACTCCAATTAGTGGAGTGATTGTAGATCGGTGGAATCGCAAGTTACTGATGATTGTAGGAGATAGCGTAGCTGTAGGAATAACAATAGCGATCGCACTACTATATCTGACCAATCATTTGCAAGTTTGGCACTTATATATCACAGGCGCAATTACAGGAATTTTTAATCAATTACAGTCTCTAGCCTATTCTGCATCTGTGGGATTAATGATACCTCCAAAGCATTATTCTCGCGCTAGTAGTATGGAATTTTTATCAACTTATGGTGCAAAAATTATGGCACCAGCTTTTGCTGGCTATTTATACCATGTAGTCGGTTTGGTGGGAATTTCGCTGATTGATATCCTGACTTTTAGTTTTGCAATTATTAGTGTGCTTTTAATACACATCCCACAACCACCATCTACAGAAGTTCACAGTCAACATCCAGAAAATATTTGGCAGGAATTGGGATTTGGTTGGCGTTATATCCAAACACACAAGAGCCTTCTAGCTTTGTTAATGACCGGAATGCTGTTTTGGTTTTTTCACGATGTAGGTGGTGCTGTTTACACACCGATGATTCTGGCACGTTCGGGTAATAATACTCTTTTGTTGGGCAGTTTAGCCTCAGCAGCAGGTATAGGTGGTGTGATGGGAGCATTAATCATGAGTGCTTGGGGTGGATCTAAGCATCGAGTGAAGGGCTTTTTATGGGGAATGGTCGGTGCAGGTTTGAGTAAAACTATTTTTGGGTTGGGAAATACAGCCTTCGTTTGGATTGGCGCTCAATTTTGTTCTTCGCTCAATTTCCCTTTAAATGGAAGTTCAGAAAATGCCATCTGGCTATCAAAGGTTACTCCTGAAGTACAAGGTCGAGTTTTTGCAGTGCGATCGCTACTTTTTCAGATATTCTCAGCTATAGCTTATTTAATTGCCGGGCCTCTGGCGGATAAAGTTTTTGAACCAGCAATGAAAGCAAATGGTCAGCTAGCATGGCTGTTTGGCAATATATTTGGCATCAACAAAGGTGCTGGGATGGCACTGTTATACGTTCTATGTGCTTTATGTATGTTGCTGGTAGGTGCGTTTGGATTTAATGTCCGTTTGCTACGGAATATAGACGAAAATCACTAAATTTTTCTAGTTAAATTAATTTAATCAAACCATCATGTTGAATCTTAGGGTGTATTTGTGGCTATTTGACCAGCCAATACTGAAAAGAAAATTATCTCGATTTTTAGCTTTTATCTTCAGTGCCATTTTAGTTGTAGTTTTGGCAAATAACAGTTTTGCGACTGCACCCAAAACTACAGAGATATTATGGGATACTTACGGTATACCGCATATATATGGTAAAGATGCTCCAAGCGCTTTCCAGGCATTTGGTTGGGCCCAGATGCAAAGTCACGCTAACTTGCTGTTGCGCCTCTACGGTCAAGCTAGAGGAAAAGCAGCCGAATATTGGGGAGAAGAGTATTTAGAATCTGATAAATGGGTGCTGACGATGGGAGTGCCCAATCGGGCAAATTCTTGGTATCGGGCACAAAGTCCAGCTTTTCGTAGTTATATAAATGCCTTTGCCACTGGAATAAATACTTATGCCAAAGACCATCCTGATTTAATTGATGAGCAAGTAAAAATAGTATTACCTGTGAAGCCAGAGGATGTCTTGGCACATTTGCAAAGAGTGCTGTATTTTACTTTTATTGTCAATCAAGAACAGGTAGCAGATATTACTCATACTCCATCGGAAGCTGGTTCTAACGGTTGGGCGATCGCACCCAAACATTCTGCCAGTGGCAAGGCAATGTTGTTGGCAAACCCCCACACGTTATGGTCGGATTTATTTGTCTGGTATGAAGCCCAAATTACTGCCCCAGGGATGAATGCTTCGGGAGCAGCATTGGTAGGAATTCCGGTTTTAGCGATCGCCTTTAACGATTATTTGGGTTGGACTCATACCGTCAATACCTATGATGGTTGGGATATATACAAGTTGAAATTGGCTGATAATGGTTATCTTTTTGATGGCAAAGTTCGTTCTTTTACAACATCAAAGTTTCTGTTAAAAGTCAAGCAAAAAAATGGCTCCTTAGTCGAACAACCATTATTAGTCAAAAGTTCCGTCCACGGTGCAGTCGTTCAAGAAAAAGATGGGTTTGCTGTGGCATTGCGGGTTGTCGGTGCAGACCGTCCCGGTGTGTTGGAGCAGTGGTGGGATATGGCACGTTCCCAAAACTTAACCCAATTTCAAAAAGTATTGAAACGCTTGCAACTACCGATGTTTACCGTCATGTATGCAGACCGAGAAGGACATATCATGCACTTATTCAACGGTCTGGTGCCGATTCGTCAACAAGGAGACTTTCAATACTGGGAAGGTTTAATTCCTGGCGACACATCTAAGACTTTGTGGACAAAAATGCACCCATACAAAGATTTACCGCGTGTAATTGACCCGCCTAGCGGTTGGTTGCAAAATGCTAATGATGCACCTTGGACAACTACTTTCCCTGCTGTCATCAAAGCAGATGATTACCCTGCTTATATGGCTCCACGAGGAGAAATGTCTTTCCGGGCACAAAGTTCTGCCAAAATGCTGGCTGAAGATCCAAAAATCTCTTTTGAGAAAATGATTGAGTACAAACATTCCACCAAAATGGAGCTTGCAGAACGTATCCTCGATGACCTAATTGCTGCGGCTCAAAAATATGGCGATGAATCAGCTCGTCGTGCTGCTGATATTTTGGCTGCTTGGGATCGGAATGCTGATGCTGATAGTCGAGGCGCGGTGTTGTTTTCCTTTTGGTGGGAAGAAATGGCTGAAAAGCAAATCTTCAGTATTCCTTGGAGTGAGAACTCTCCACGCACCACACCCAATGGTTTAAAAGACCCAGAAAGTGCGGCGAAAGCGCTACAAATAGCAGCAACAAAAGTCGAAAAAGCTTATGGAAAGCTAGATGTTGCTTGGGGTGAAGTCTTCCGAGTGCGTAGCGGAAACTTAGATTTACCTGCCAATGGTGGCGTTGGGGATCTAGGAATATTCCGCGTCCTCCATTTTGCTCCAGCTAACGATGAACGCTTTCAAGCCGTATTGGGTGATAGTTATGTTGCAGCCGTTGAGTTTTCGCAACCCGTAAAGGCAATGGCTCTCATCAGCTACGGTAACGCGACTCAACCCGGTTCGCCCCATATTACCGACCAACTACCACTGTTTACTCGCAAGCAATTGCGTCCTGTTTGGCGAACTCGTACAGAAGTATTAGCACATTTAGAAGAACGCAAAATTTTTTGACAGCTATGAATTATGAATCAATTGTCTGTCTGTATATAGGACTTATATTTGATTTCTGAAAAAACTCAGTACAACTAAAAAGCCTATTGCCTATTCCCTGTCTACGCAAATAAATATTGTCACAAAACAAACAACAATTACACTGCTTGAAGCCAGTAATTTGAACAATGAGTAGATCGGTTCCCTCACCAACCAGAAGATTTTTATCATCCCTAACATTTCCCATTGCGGGTTTAATTGTGGGATTGCTAATTCTTCTGGTTTGTCTAATTTTCAGCGTTTCATTTGGCGCAGCAGATATTCCCCTGCATCAGATCCTTACTGCGTTTATTCAGTTTGACGGTTCTAGACAACATTTAATTATTCAAACTGTTCGCTTACCGCGATCGCTTTTGGCAATATTGGTGGGTGCAGCAATGTCTACTGCTGGCGCAATTATGCAGGGTGTGACTCGCAACCCGTTAGCCGATCCTGGGATTTTGGGGGTGAATGCAGGTGCAGCTTTTGCTGTAGTCATTAGTATTTTTCTATTTGGCACATCTGCACCAAGTGTTTATATTTGGTGTGCGTTTATTGGTGCAGGTGTCACCGTTGTCAGTGTCTATATTTTTGCTTCTCTAGGACGTAACGGTATAACTCCCTTAAATCTGACAATTGCGGGTGCGGCTATTAGTAGCTTACTCTCTTCACTAACAACGGGAATTTTAATAGTCAGTCAGCAAACTTTGGAAAAAATGCGCTTTTGGTTGGCTGGTTCTTTAGCAGGTGTTGATGAAGACATTATTTTTCAAGTATTGCCTTACATTTGTCTTGGCATGATTTTGGCATTTGGTTTAGCAAGACAAATCACGATTTTAAGTCTGGGAGAAGATATTGCCAAAGGTTTGGGTCAGCAAACTTTATCGATAAAAATTGCCGCCGCCGTTAGTGTTTTACTTTTAGAAGGTAGTTCCGTTGCTGCTGCGGGTTCAATTGGATTTATTGGTTTAATAATTCCCCATCTGGTTAGGTTTGTAGTTGGGGTAGATTATCGTTGGATATTACCTTATAGTGCAATTTTTGGGGGAATATTGCTATTAGTTTCTGATATATTAGCGCGATTATTAATTCGACCGCAAGAAATACCCGTGGGAATTATGACAGCTTTACTTGGTGCGCCCTTCTTTATATATTTAGCCAAATATCAGATAAAAAAATGAAGAAAAACTCACTTAGTTTTCGTTCTGCCAAACTAGGATTTTCCTTTCGGATTCAAAATCAAGTTCCGAGGATTTTATTTATCCTGACCATTCTCACATTAGCTGCGATGGTAATTAACACTTCTATGGGAGAATACCCAACACCGCTATTAGTAGTAATTAAAACTGTACTGGGAATAGATACAGGAAATCCCGATTATGCTTTTGTAATTAATACTCTACGTTTACCAAGAATCTTAACTGCTTGTTTCGTAGGGATAGCTTTAGCTATTTCTGGCACAATCATGCAAAGTTTAACTCGAAATTCCTTAGCTGATCCTGCAATTATTGGAATTAATTCAGGCGCCAGCTTTGTGGCTGTGAGTGTAATTGTATTATTACCAAATCTTCCAATAGGAATTTTACCTTTATCAGCTTTCGTGGGTGCGTTAGCTGCATCTTTATTAATTTACCTTTTAGCATGGGATCGGGGTATTCATCCCGTCCGCTTAATTTTAATTGGTGTGGGAATTTCAGCAGTAGCCAGTGCTTTTACTAGTTTGATAGTAACATTTGGTCAAATTGATGATGTTAATGAGGCTTTAGTTTGGTTGGCTGGTAGCGTCTACGGGAGAACTTGGAAACAGGTTTTTGCTTTTTTACCTTGGCTAGTTATATTTGTACCTTTGGCTTTAATCAAAGCACCAGAATTAAATACTTTAAATTTAGGAGATGATATTGCCAAAGGTTTAGGTAGTAAGGTTGAATGGCAACGCAGTTTTTTATTATTAATTAGTGCAGCCCTTTCCGGTGCAGCAGTTGCTACTGCGGGAACAATTGCATTTGTGGGATTAATTGCTCCCCATATTGCCCGCCAGTTGGTAGGTGGAAATCATCAAGGTTTGATTCCAGTAGCGGGAATGACAGGAGCAATGATGGTGGTTTTATCTGATTTTATTGGTAGAATTATTTTTGCTCCTATCGAAATTCCCTGTGGTCTGGTTACTGCTATAATTGGCGCACCATATTTTATTTATTTATTAACTCATAATCAACACACCAAAACATAATTTCATCAATTGTATACTAAGTAATTCCAGCCACATCCTGACTGAAATAATAATTAACGTGATTTTATTTGGTTACATACTTACAAAAAGATTTAAATTTAGTTAAATTTTAATTATGCTAACTTCATTATTTACTGAAAATCTACATTGCCAACTTTCAGCTAATAATTTGACTTTAGGTTATGACAAAAAAAATATTATTAATAACTTAAATTTAAATATACCTTCAGGTAAAATCACTGTCTTAGTAGGTGCAAATGGCTGTGGTAAATCTACTTTATTGCAAGGTTTAGCAAGGTTAATAAAACCTAATATTGGCACAGTTTATTTAGATACAGCAGATATATTTAACCTGTCAACAAAAGAGGTTGCTAAAAAGTTAGGAATTCTTACTCAGAGTCCCATTGCACCAGAAGGATTAACCGTCAGAGATTTAGTAGCTTGTGGAAGATTTCCTTATCAAAATTGGTTGCAGCAGTGGACAAAAGAAGATGAAAGATTGGTAGAACTAGCCTTAGAAATTACTGGAATTAAAGACTTGGGTGAACGCGAGTTAGATACGCTTTCGGGTGGACAGCGACAGCGTGCTTGGATTGCAATGGCATTAGCTCAAAATACAGATATTTTATTGTTAGATGAACCAACTACTTTTTTAGATTTGGCACATCAAATAGAAGTTTTAGATTTGTTATACGATTTGAATCAAAACCAGCGAAGAACGATTGTTATGGTGTTACATGATTTGAATCATGCTTGTCGTTATGCTGATTATTTAGTAGCAGTGAAAGAAGGGCAAATTTTTGCTGTTGGTGAACCTAATTTAGTAATGACTGAGAAGATGGTAAGGGAGGTTTTTGGGTTGGAATGTCGGATTATACCTGACCCAGTTTCAGGGACACCGATGTGTATACCAGTAGGAAGGAAGGGGAGAAGATAGAAACGAGTAAAACTCTACTATTAGTAAAGAGCGATCGCAGCTTCGGGCGATCGCACCCGCTCGTGTTGCCCTTAATAATGACAATAACACTTTCAGCTCCTAGACCGATGTGGAAGCAAACACTTACAGGATTTACTTGAATAGCCACTTTAAAAACTTGTAATCCAACCTTTGGACACTATGCAAAACCTGCCCCTGATGTTAGTACCTGTACTCGCTGCACAGAAAGTAGCAGGTGACGGTTTAATTAAACCTCTCGGCCATCATGAATTGCTGTTAGTGCTGGTACAACTGTCACTATTGCTGCTGGTAGCGCGGGGATTAGGTGAGTTAATGCGCCGAATTAACTTCCCACCTGTTGTTGGAGAATTACTGGCAGGTGTCTTGCTTGGCCCTTCTCTGTTTGGTTTGTTGCTTCCAGACTTACAGGGACACATCTTTCCCAAAAGTCAAGAACAATCTGATTTACTTTCGGTAATTTCTTGGTTAGGCGTGTTATTTTTGCTGATTGTGACTGGGTTGGAGACGGATCTAAAGCTGATTCTGCGTAAGGGGAAAACGGCTCTATTGATTTCACTGGGGGGAATTATTGTCCCCTTTATCACCGGATTTGGACTGGGGTGGCTATTACCAAATAGTTTTTTAGCCGATCCCGGAAAGCGACTAGTATTTAGTCTGTTCATCGCCACAGCAATGAGTATTTCAGCAGTACCAGTAATTGCGAAAGTGTTGATGGACTTAAACCTGATTCGCCGTGACATTGGTCAAGTCACCTTAGCTGCTGGGATGACTGACGACACCATCGGCTGGATTTTACTTTCTGTGGTTTCAGGTTTAGCTAGTAGCGGCAAATTTGACTTTGGGACAATTTTTCATTCTGTAAGCGCGGCTATATTATTTTTAGCGATCGCCTTCACAATTGGGCGTACTATTATAGACCAGATTTTACGCTGGGTTGATGACTACGTTGGCGGCATCTCCGCGAGTATATCGGTTGTGCTGATTCTTGCGCTCTCAGCAGCAGCATTTACCCACGCATTAGGTTTAGAAGCAGCATTAGGTGCTTTCGTGCTGGGGATTCTCGCAGGCCAATCCCGGCGTTTTAGCAATGAAGCCGGACAGATGCTAGAAGTATTCACCGCAGCCTTTCTCGCGCCAATTTTCTTTGCTTCAGCAGGGTTAAAAGTTAACTTGCTAACCCTGCTAGTTCCTCAAACCTTGATATTTGGCTTGATTGTTCTCGCTGTCGCCTGTGTTGGCAAATTTACAGGTGCTTACATTGGTTCTCGCGTAGGCGGCTTGAGTCATTGGGAAGGTTTGGCGATGGGTTCCGGGATGAATGCTCGCGGGGCGATGGAAATTGTTGTTGCTACCATTGGTTTATCTTTGGGAGTGCTGAATCCCCAGATGTACTCAATTATTGTTATGGTGGCGATCGTCACTTCCCTAATGGCTCCACCACTTTTGCGCTGGTGTTTGTCAAAGGTGGTTATGGGTGAAGAAGAAGCTAAACGTTTAGAACAAGAAGAACAGGATAGCCAGAGCTTTATCAAGCAGATTCATCGTGTTTTAATACCTACTAGTGGTGGCCCCAACATCCAACTGGCGGCGCAATTAGTCGGTTACATGGCTCACCAAAACTCGATAGAAGTTACATCTCTATATGCTCTGAGTGATAAGAAACCTCAAAACAAAGCCCGTCGGATAGAGGCAACCCAGGTTAAAGATACTGCCGCAGACCTTGCTCTGGCCACTGTAACTGAGGAAATGCAGCTACCTAGTGACACCACTCTGCAAACAAAAACTGAGTCTGGGCGTAATAAAGCGGAGGTAATTCTGAATGAAGCGAACAAAAACTATGACTTGATTGTACTAGGAGCTTCGGAAAAAATACGCCCCCAAAAAGCATTATTTAATTTGCTTGTAGACCGGGTAGTACAAGAAGCGCCTTGTGCAACGATGGTGGTAAAGTCGCAGCTACCCCAACCTAAAGGCGAGATATGCAAAATCCCTCAACAACAGTTGAAAAAGATTCTAGTGCCAACCGTGGGGACAGAATACAGCAAAAATGCTGTAGAGATGGCAAGTACGATCGCAGCTCAAACCGGGGCATTAGTGATGATCGTTAATGTGATTAATTTGCCACAGGTTGAGTATATTCTTTACGAACAGCGATCGCTAGCTCCAGTCAAAGAAATTGCCCACGATATGCTCGAACAGCAAGCAGCAATTGGCCGCAATTTGGGTGCTGATGTCAAAACTTATATTCTTCAAGGAACCAGCCCAGAAAGAGAAATCCTCAAGTTTGCCAAAACCCAAGAAGTTGACTTAATTATTCTAGGGAGTAATATCCGAATGGTTACGGGTCGCGTTTTCTTCGGTCACAGAGTAGATGCAATTCTAAGTAAAGCTCATTGCCCAGTAGCGATAATTACTACGCCATAAGCATTTTCAGCTAAAGCTTAGATTACGACTGAGATGGGGAGTAGGAAGTAGTGTAGTTCAATTACTTAAAAAGCGCTGTAATTCTGTAGCGAATTCTTTACGTACCTCTGCGCTTACCTCTGCACCCCTCTACGTTTAAATTTCAACTCTCAATTGCCACGATTTTAGGCAAAGCAGTACTAAGCAAACTTTTCTTTAATGATTTGACCTTAGCGTGAACCTCTGGAAGTGACTGATCTTTGCAAATTAGCTAAAGCGCGATTGTAATCCAAAATAGCTGTGACTCGATTACCTTCTGCTCTTGTCAGATCATTTTCAGCAGCAATCACCTCTGTTTGAGTACCCACACCAGCTTGGAACCTCAATCTTGCTAAATTCAGAGCTTCTCTGGCTTGATTTAAAGCCACACTAGAAGTCTGCACATTATTTAAATTTGATTGTAATTGAGAATAGTACTGTTCTACATCAAAGCGAATTAGGTCGCGCTGGCTAGCAAATTGAGTCTCTGCGATCGCAATATTCGCTCTCGACTGAGCAGCACGCGCTCTTGCTGCTCCGGCATCAAATAAAGTTAGATTTCCGTTAAGTGCCACTGAATAGCCATCAGTAATGCTGGCACCATCATTATACCGATCTAACAGATTGTAGTTGGCTGCCAAACTAACTTGCGGCCCTAGCTGTGAAAGTGCCTGTCGTCGTTGTTGCTCGGAAATATTACGTTGTGCTAATTGCTGTTGCAATTCTGGGCGATTTTGAAACGCTTGGACAATACTTTGTTCTACCGTCTGCGGCCAAAGACCGGCTATTTGTACAGGATCGGCGGCAGTAATATCAACTGACTCTGATAAACTTAACAACGTGGCAAGCTGACGACGGGCAATTTGCTGCTGCGAGATCGCATTAGTCAGTTCTTGTTGAGCGTTTGCTAAATTTACCTGAGCTTGCAACACATCAAACCGCGTACCCACTCCAGCCTGTTCTCTGGCTAGAGTATCCCGCAAACTAGCCTGGGCATTTTCCACAGCAGCTCGATTAATTCTTACCTCTTCATCTGCTTGTTGCAAATTGTAGTATTGAGTCGTGGCATTCAATGCAATTGTCGAAGATTGATTTTCAACATTCAATTGATCCACACGTAGTTGTTCTTCGGCAGCTTGGATTGTTGCTTGGCGATTACCGGAGGTATAAACGTCATAATTCAGTTGGGCTGAACCATTAAAAGAGGTGCTGGCTTGAGATGAATTATTAGTAAAACCATTACCACTATTAGTCACACTACTGTTAATATCCAGAGTAGGAAACAAGGCAGCTTGAGACTCGCGTAGCGCCGAACGACTGCGTTCTAGCTGTAATAGGGCTACTTGTAAATCTCGATTGTTGCGTCGTGCTAGTTCCAAAGTTTGTGCTAAAGTGATTGCCACAGTTTCCCGAATCCTTACTTCCTCTGGTTTGGTAGGAAATTGGAGAGGATTGGCACTAGGGTTCAGGTAATTTGGAACCGATACGCTGCTTGAGGGATTCTGTGGTTTTGGGGGAGTTGCGGCACTTGCTGAATTTGGAAAAAGAATAGCGATGCTTGATGGCAAGGCTACCGCCAACGTGACGCTAACCCAGGTAGAATGCACGAAAAACAAGCTGAAATTCATCATCTAGATTTTAGTCATTAATTGAGTTTCTTTGAGGATACAATCAAAAATTTTCATCCTGATTGACCTACAGAGGTTTAAATTTTAAATTCCCCCTCAATTGGTTGATATTAACAAATTAGCCGACAATCAAACCATCCTGAACTCGAATAATTCTTCTGGTTTGAGCAGCGATATCTGGCTCATGAGTAACAATCACAATTGTGATCCCCTGGTCATTAAGTTCAGTTAGCAAACTCATCACCTCATGAGAGGTTTCAGTATCTAAAGCTCCTGTTGGCTCATCTGCCAAAACTAATGCAGGTCGGTTGACCAAAGCCCGAGCGATCGCTACCCGTTGTTGTTGTCCCCCAGATAGTTGACTGGGACGGTTAGATATGCGTCCTTGTAGTCCTACCTTTTCCAAAGCTTCTAATGCCCTTTCACGGCGTTTTGGTTTGGGCAAGTTAGCATAAACCATTGGTAACATAACATTTTCTAGTGCTGTCGCCCGCGCCAATAGGTTAAATTGTTGGAAAACAAAACCAATCCTTTGGTTACGGATATAGGCTAATTCATCATCATCAAAAGTCGTCAGGTTTCTGCCTTCAAAAATATAGTCTCCAGTTGTCGGACGATCCAGACATCCCAAAATATTCATCAGCGTAGATTTACCTGAACCTGACGCACCCATAATTGAGACATATTCCCCTTCCTCAATAGAGAGTTCAATTCCCTTGAGGATCGGAACACTAACTTCCCCTAAATAGTAGGTTTTAGTAATAGATTCCATCCAAATCATTGTTGGCATAATAGTTAGGAATTACGAATTATTTAGTCGCTTCTTAAAGCATTAATTGGATCTAATTTAGATGCATTCCGCGCTGGAATTACCCCAGCCACTAAGCCAACACTCAATGAGAGTCCAAAGCCAGCAACGATCGACCAGAAAGAAATTACAAAGGGAAATTTGAAACTGTTTGCAGCGATAAAGGCTAAAAAAATGCCAGTCACCATCCCAATACCTCCACCAGCAATGGAAATCACGATCGCTTCGGCCAAAAATTGATTAAGGATTGCCGAATTGGTGGCTCCTACGGCTTTGCGAATCCCAATTTCTCGCGTCCGCTCAACCACAGAAACTAGCATAATGTTGGCAATACCGATTCCACCTACCACTAAGGAAATTCCAGCGATCGCTACCACCATTACTGTAAATAAACCCACAATACTAGTGAAGGTACTAACAATATCAGCTTGATTGGTCAGTCGAAAATCATCAGCTTGTGGCGGATAAATGTTGTGACGCAGCCGTAAAAGATTGGTGACTTGAAACTGAGCGGCTTCTAACTGCTCCTGATTAGCGCCTTTAACTAAAATTCCATTTACAGAAACGCCTACCAAGGCATTGTTACCAACCAGTCTCTTGGACATAGTAGTTAGAGGAATGAAAACTTGGTCATCTCGATCCATCGGCCCTTGAGCGCCTTTAGGTTCCATCACCCCAATTACTTCATAAGCCTCTCCCTGAATGCGAATTTTCTCGCCGATCGGATTTACACCCTGTCCAAACAGTGTTTTTTGGACTGTGGGGCCAAGAATGGCAAACTGTGCGGCACTATCTAATTCTTCTTGAGTAAAATATCGCCCTTGTTGGGGGTGAGTATTTCTGACTTCTGGGTAGTTCAAATCTGTGCCATAAATGGTTGTTGAGGTATTCTGTCCGGCATATACAACTTGGGCAGTTCGTTGGAGATAAGCAGAAACCATCTGTGCTGATGGCGCTTGTGTAGCGATCGCCTTTGCATCTTCCCAAGTCAACGTGCTGCTAGAACCGACTCCTTGACGGACATTCCCGCTTCTTGCCGCACCCGCCAAGATTTGGATCACATCTGTACCTAATGCTTGTATCTGTTGCTCAACCCCCTTTTGCACTCCTTGACCGACAGAAGTAATGGCAATGACTGAGGAAATCCCAATAATCACGCCCAACATAGTTAGACCTGTGCGTAATTTGTTACTCCACAGAGTCTCTGCCGCCATTGTCAAGATTTCCAGCAAAGGTACTGTGCGAGTATTCTTAGTTTTGTAAAAGCCCTTAAATATCTTAAACATAAAGTTTTATTTGAAACTTACTCAACACAATTGAGTTAAGCATTTCTTTTTTCTCTTCCTTTGCGTCCTTTGCGTCCAACTCTTACGAGACGCTGCGCGTTGGCGGAAGCCTCTCGTAGAGATGGCAGTTCGTTAAAAAAGTTGAACCTTTTTACTCGACAGTTGAGCCTTTTTACTCCCTTTTCAGTTCCATCCCCCCTGCTCCCTTGTCTCTTTTTAACTAAACTGTATTGATTTAAAACTAACTTTAAGGGGAACCACCGCCTGAACGACCTCCGCCGCCACCGGCTCCTCTTCCGCCGCCACCTGCTCCACCACCACCTAAACCAGGGAAAACTCCTCCTCGTGGTGTTGATTGCGGACGCGATCCTGGTGGGAAACTGAGTAATACCCTTTCGTTTCCTGTCAATCCAGACTTAACTTCAGTAAAGTTATTCGCGGTGACACCAGTCTCGATGGGAGTAAACACAGGTCTATTATTCTTTCCTGCCACAAACACACCTGTGGCATTTTCTTGGCGCACCACTGAAGCTGTTGGCACTACTAAAACATTTTCAACTTGACCGACTTGAAAATCTACTTCTGCATTCATCCCAGATCGGAGTAGCCTTTGAGGGTCTGAAAGTGATACTCTCACTTCAAAACTGGTAACGTTTTGCTCTACTATTGCTTGGGCAGCAATTTGGCTCACTTTACCTTCAAAGGTTTTTCCTGGGTAAGCATCTGCTTTAATCGAGACTTTTTGACCAAGGCTGATTTTGGAAATATTTGTTTCCGCTAAATTGGCGACAACTTCATTGGTTGAAGCTAGAGACAAGATTGAAGAAGAAGAAGAAGAAGCGACTTCACTACTGGCAGTTGTAGGTGTCACGAAAGCGCCTGGATCGGCATACTTCTTTGTCACCACACCATCAAAAGGTGCACGAATGATCGTGTCATTGATTTCGGCTTGGATGTTTTGCAGCGAACCGCGAGCCGATGTTACCTGGGCGCGGGCAGCGTTAATATCTTCTTGGCGCGTTCCGGCTTTTACAAGTGCCAGAGCTTGCTGTCTCTGCTTCACCACAGCTCGTGCTTGCTCAACGTCTTCTGGACGTGACCCGGCTTTTTGCAGAGCCAATGCTTGCTGTGCTTCATTTACATTAGCTTGGGCGCTGTCACGATTGGAACGGTTTTGATTAAGAGTCTGAAGGGAAATACCGCCTGCATTGTAAAGTTGCTGATTACGAATAAAATCATCTTCTGCTTGGCGAAGGGCGGCTTGAGCGCTTTGCAAACGCGCCTGTGCTTGGCCAATATCTTGAGAGCGATTGCCTGTTTGTACCTTTTGCAGATTTGCCTCGGCTTCGTCTAATGCTCCCTGTGCTTGAGCAATATCTTGAGGACGATTACCTGCGATCGCCTTTTGCAAATTCGCCTCGGCTTGTGCCAATTGTCCTTGAGCAGAGGTGAGTTGCCCCCGAAGGTTGGAATCATCCATGTAAGCGACAATCTGTCCTTGTTTGACGATATCTCCTTCCTTTACTAGCAGTGTTTTCAAGATGCCGGAATTTTTCGGGCTGAGGTTGATTGACCGCTCAGGCTTTATCGTTCCGTTCGCTGAAACTGTGATTGTTAAACTCTGTCTTTCTACAGGCTTTGTCAGCACCCGGCGTCTGGCTTCTTGACGGGGAGCAACTGTTACTTGGTAATAAACTGCATAGCCAATTCCACCCAAAAGGCAAAGAGCTATTAGCCAAGAGAGCCAATTACGTCTTTCCTTTTTTTTCTTTACCTCTGGAACCAAAACTGATGAATCTACGGTATTTGGTGTATCAATTTTCATATCCATTTTGTCTATAAAGAACGGCTACCGAGCGGGTTATTCACGGCTAATATAGCCTGGTAGCCCTATACCGACAATGATTTAGTAAGAATTCAGTCCTTCTAAATTCAGAATTCAAAATAGTTAAAGAATCAAAAGAACATTTGATAAATAAATATACCAATCATTCTAGATTCCTGATAAATTCTGACTGCTGACTCACCTCGGCTACGCCCTTTTCTACGAGAGGCTACTTCGGCTTACCTCGACTTCTCTACGAGACGCTACGCGAACGCTCGGCACAAGTCGCTCAGTACAAGTGCGCCAACGGCTACGCTCAGGACAGGCTCGGCGACCACCTGGGTGCTGAATTCTTACGTGTTTTAAAGGTTTATTTGCAGTACCAATCCACTAGGAAGTCTGAAGTAATCATCATGCACTCTCACTAATCTCCCAGCCGGCACAATTTCCTGATTAGGAAGAAGAATATCCCCGTTGGGAAGTCGGAAGTAACCTTGATTACGCAATCTGGCTATGGATCTAGCAGGAATAATTTGCCCATTGGGATATCTGATGTCACCATTGCCAAGTCTGACTACTCTGTTATTGAATTGGTTGTCACGGTTCCAATTATCCCGATCTCTAGGGTTTCTGACTTCTACAGGATAGGGTCTGCCGTCGCGGTTCCAATTATCCCGATCTCTAGGGTTTCTGATTTCTACAGTATTGTTGGATCTGTGATCGCGGTTCCAATTGCCCCTGTCTCCAACGTTTCTGTCGTCTCTATAGTTGGATCTGCCGTCGCGGTTCCAATCTCGATCGCTTTGAGCAACAACGTGGGCTTTCGTCTCGGCATTTGCAGGCGCAGTCAAGAGTGTGGGAACAACGAACAGGGCAGCAGTAGCAGCTAAAACTATCGATAAACGGTTTGATTTCAACATGGAATGGATTCCTTATTTAGATTAAAGTTCTATTATGATTAGCTTCAAATTCAGCAATTTGGAGAGTTGCTTTTGTTTTGGCATCAAGATGTCTAATATTTCCCTCTTCGTATAAATTCATACATTACAATTATTGCTCAAAAGCTCTGAACCGATGTATGACCAAAGTCATTAGTAATTCCAAACTGATGTATGACCAAAGTCATCAATTATTGGGTATAGGGCATGGGGCATGGGGAAAGGGAAAGGGGTAAGGGGAAAAGGGTAAGGGAAAAGGGGTAAAGATTAAATTTATTCCTTTTCCCTTTAACCTGGTTGGTGAGCTTGCCGAACCATAACCTTTTCCCCTGCCCCCCTGCCTCCCCTGCTCCCCTGCTTCCCTGCTTCCTGCCTTTCTTTGTCAGATTTTGCTACCGTCAACAGCTGAGATCGTTTAAGCTAGCTGAAAGATTCTTTGATTAGTGGCTTAAAGGCGGTAGTGTGCCTAAACATGTTCGTTTGATTTCTCTTCTAATGGTTTGTAGTTTGTGGAGTATGCCAAAAGCCGCTAACGCGCAGGCATTAATACCCCATACACTGCAACTAGATGCGACAAAGTTAGAAAAGCAGGGGTTGAGCTTGGCGCAAGAGGCGGCTCAACTGGCTCAGTTTCAACAGGTTGATTTAGCTTTGCCACGAGCGCGGCTGGCTAGTCAACTGGCTCCGGGGAATGATAAAGTGTGGTTACTTTTAGGTGGATTGCAGTTGCAAACGAAAGAGTTTGATGGAGCGATCGCTAGTCTGAAAAAAGCACAATCTCTCAACCCTAAAAATGGTGATATTTTATTTGCTTTGGGTTCAGCGAATTTTCAGCAGAAAAATTACCAGGCTGCTGTTGTCAATTATCAAGATGGTTTGAAGTTAAAACCCAACGATCCAGAGGGTTTATTTGATTTGGGTAATGCTTACTATTTGCTGGGTCGATTACCAGATGCGATCGCGCAGTACGATAAAGCCGTCTCTCAAGATAAAAAATTCTGGCCAGCGCTCAACAATATTGGCTTAATCAACTACGAACAGGGTAATATCCCCGAAGCGATTAAGCGCTGGCAATCTGCTGTAACCCTTGATAAACAAGCCGCAGAACCTTTATTGGCTTTAGCAGTGGCACTGTATACTAAAGGCGATCACCAACAAGGACTAACCTTGGGAGAAGCTGCACTCCGTATCGATTCGCGCTATGCTAATTTGAATTTCCTCAAAGAAAATCTCTGGGGCGATCGTTTACTGTCTGATACGAAAAAATTCCTAGAATTACCGCGTATTCAAGCAGCTCTACAGCAACGAGAAAACTCATCATCAGCGCCTACGCCTAGACAACAGCCTACTCAATAGGAGCAGGGGAGGCAGGGGAAGCAGGGGAGGCAGGGGGAGCAGAATTAAATTATTAATTAATTCCCAATGCCCCATTCCCCATTCCCTATTTCTATCACCACTTGCCTAACAGTACCTTTTCGTAGTACATATATACTAACAAAATACAGGAAGTAGTCGCCCAAAAATATTGGCGGGTGACTACTTCCTGAAATAAATCGTTAATTCCCAGTGTTAGTCTGTGGGTAGAAGTGCGATGATTTGGTCAACAAACTGCTGATGGTCAACAACTGGCTTAGAGATGTAGCCATCAGCACCGCTTTGCTTGAGAAAGTTCTCGCGATCGCCTTCCATAGCATGTGCCGTCACCAAAATAACAGGCAAATTTGCTGTTTTTGGATCGGATTTTAACATTTGTGTAATTTTGATGCCATCAACAGACTTGCCTTGATAAACACTTCTGGAGAGAGAAACATCCATCAAAATCAGGTCGGCTTCTCCTGATTGGGCAATTTTTATGACTTCTTCGACATTTTCAGTGTGTTTTACACCCAAGCCGCCACGCTTGGACAAAATTTTGGAAAAAACACGAGCATTAATTAGATCGTCTTCGACAATTAAAACAGTTTTCATGAGAATTTTAGTTATAGAGGTGAGGAAATTCAGGAATTCCAGAATTCAAAATTAAAGATTTGCAATCATGGTAAGTATCATGGCTACTAAGTTTATGTAGATTATACTCGTGTGCATCCTGTTTAACTGGTTGCGGCGATCGCGAGTATTCGAGCGTCGGAGTCTTCTGCGATACCTTTATGTTAGTGGCAGGAGAAACGTGGCTCTGTTACTGGGGACTGAGAAAACATTCCCAAATTTGGGAGGAGTCAGAGCAAATTCCATAATTTTTCTGCTGATTACCCAGTTCCTTTTAATAGTCAATTACATTCTCGTCATCAAGGATGATACTACTGCTTTTTCTTCTGTGAGTATCAAAATTTTGTTATGAATCTCATTTCATCCGTTATGCTGTGGTTGCCGCAGTGTTGAGTTCCATCAGCTTTTGTATAGTTAAATTTCAGGGAAAAAACTCATGGCAAAACAGTTAAACCTTCTCTCAACGGGACAGGTAATTACAACAGCCCTGCACACCGAGATGCAACGGTCTTATCTAGAATATGCCATGAGCGTGATTGTCGGGCGAGCGCTACCAGACGTGCGTGATGGCTTAAAACCAGTGCATCGGCGCATTTTGTATGCAATGCACGAACTCGGTTTGATCCCAGATAGACCTTATCGAAAATGTGCCCGTGTAGTGGGTGATGTGTTGGGTAAATACCATCCCCACGGCGACCAATCAGTTTACGATGCTTTAGTCAGGCTGGTACAGGATTTTTCTAGTCGCTATCCTTTACTCGCAGGACACGGGAACTTTGGTAGCGTTGATAATGATCCGCCAGCAGCGATGCGCTACACAGAAACGCGCCTCGCACCAATCAGCCATGAGGGAATGCTGACAGAAATTGGTGAAGAAACTGTGGAATTTGTCGGGAACTTCGATAATTCCCAGCAAGAACCAACGGTGCTACCTGCTCAGTTGCCGTTTCTGTTGCTCAATGGCTGTTCTGGTATTGCCGTGGGAATGGCGACAAATGTCCCACCGCACAACTTGGGGGAAGTTGTCGATGGGTTAATTGCCTTAATCGACAACCCAGATTTGCCAGATGAAAAATTATTTGAGCTAATTCCAGGGCCAGACTTTCCCACTGGTGGGGAAATAGTTGGTGAAGCGGGAATTCGGGAAGCGTACACCACAGGTAAAGGTGGAATTCTGCTGCGGGGAGTTGCGACTCTGGAGGAAATTCCCGCCGCGAGGGGAAGCAAGCGACGGACGGCAATTATTATTACAGAATTGCCTTATCAAGTGAATAAAGCTGCCTGGATTGAGAAGGTAGCGGACTTAGTAAATCAAGGACGCTTGCAAGGAATTTCCGATCTTCGGGATGAGAGCGATCGCGAAGGGATGCGAGTGGTAATTGAACTCAAACGCGACACCAATCCCCAAGAAGTTCTCCAGAATTTATATCACCAAACTGCTTTGCAAATGACTTTTGGGGCAATTCTCCTCGCAATAGTGGATGGACAACCCCGCCAGTTAAGTTTACGTCAACTCTTGCAGGAGTTTTTGAGATTCCGAGAAGAGACGCTGAACCGTCGCTACAATTACGAGTTGGGTAAAGCCCAAAATCGTGTGCATTTGGTAGAAGGTTTGCTCAAAGCTCTGTCAAATTTGGATGAGGTAATTCAAATTTTGCGCCAAGCTCCCGATGGTAGTACGGCAAAAATTAACCTTTGTAGCCGACTGGATTTGAGTGAGGTACAAGGAGATGCAATTCTCGCTATGCCGTTGCGCCGCCTCACTAGTTTAGAACAGCAAAATTTGCAGCAGGAATTTGATCAAATCAGCGAACAAATTAGGTTATTGGAGCAATTACTGAGCGATCGCCGCGAATTGCTCAAAGCGCTGAAAAAAGATTTGCGATCGCTCAAGCGCAAGTACAACGATCCCCGGCGGACGAAAATTGGAGAGGAGCAGAAGTCTAAGACAGAGGAGCAGAAGGGCACAGGAGCAGAGGGGCACAGGAGCAGAGGGGCACAGGAGGAGGAACTTAAATCTTCTGAACCAGTAGAAGAGGCAGTTTTAGAATTTACCCAACGAGGTTATGTCCGCCGCACCCAGCCATCTGGGAAAAAGTCAAAAGCTGAAAATGGTTTACACGATAACGACTTCATTATCCAAACTGTTTTAACTGACACAGGGAAAGACTTGCTAATCCTAACTGGTGGGGGCAAAGTGTATCCGGTGAATGTGGGAGAAATTCCCCCAACTACTGGACGTTCTCCACGGGGAAAACCTTTGATTACGATGCTCAGTAGTACTGCTCAAGGCGCTCAAGAAGCCGTAGTTAGCCGCTTTTTGCTGCCAGAAAATCTCGCAACTAAGCAGATGATTCTTCTAACAAAACAAGGAAGAATTAAGCGTCTGTCTCTGGAAGAATTTACTAACCTGACTCGGCGCGGAATCACAATTTTGAAGCTCAAAGACGATGATGAATTGTCATTTACCCAATTCACAGCTCCAGGGGAGCATCTGATTTTGGCTAGTTCCGGTGGGCGGATGTTGCGCTTTGCAGTCAATGATGAACAATTACCGATTATGGGGCGCACTGCAATGGGTTTACAAGCATTTCGGTTATTGAGAAATCAGCAAATGGTTGGCTGTGTCACTGTCGGTAAAGATGACCAATTACTGCTAGTTACTCAAGAAGGATATGCCAAGCGGATGGCTGCGAGTCAGTTGAGAGCGGCTAATCGCGGTGATTTAGGCACACAAGCGCTGAAATTTGCTAGCAAAACTGATAACTTAGCTGGGATGGTGATGGCGATGCCAACTCTTGGAGACGCTACGCGTAGCTTGCTTCCACGAAGTGGTACGGCGGGCTACGCCAACGCATCTGGCGAAGTGGCTTTAGTGACGAATAAGGAGCGGGTAGTGCGGATACCTGTGGAAACAGTGCCGCTCTTAGGTAGAGATGTCAAAGGTGAAAGCATTCTCCAACTCAACCGCGATGAAAAAATCATTACTGTTGCTGAAGTGCGATCGTAAATCAGGGTGATGTTTAACTTACGACAAGCCAACTTGCAGGATTTAGAGGCGCTGATCCAACTGCGTCTCGAACTCCTGCGGGAGATTGGCGATATTAAAGGTGACTCTTACACCACAAAACTAGCAGAAGCAACTCGAAAATATCTTGGCGAAAAAATGCCATCAGGTGTGTTTTTAGCTTGGGTAGCTGAGGTGAATAGTCAAATTGTTGCCACTAGCGGCTTGGTATTTTTTCAACGACCCCCTTACAACGGCAATCTTTCAGGCTTGGAAGCCTACATTATGAACGTATACACAATTCCGATGTGGCGAGGACAGGGAATTGCAACAGCTTTATTAAAGGAAATTATCAGCTTTGTGAGAGCAACTGAGGCAAAACGCCTCTGGCTTCATACTACTGAGGATGGTAAACGTATCTACGAGAAGGTTGGTTTTGTCTCGACTTCAAAAGAAATGGAAATTCTCTGGTACTGACCTATATTTTCAATAAATTTTTATTTTTTAAATACTAAAGCTCACGTCAATCAAGCAATGTAAATAAATTATTTGATAATTACTTTTAATAAGACGATATTTTTTATCAAGATTTGTAGGTTGGGTTGCAATACTGCTCGGGTTTTGGATTTTTAACTCGGAGTTGGGTTTGGGGAAAAGGTTAAAGGGTAAAGGTTAAAGGTTTTTTCTTTCCCCTTTTCCCCTTAACCGACAAGTATTGGGTTGGGTTGAACTTTAGTGTTACTCAACAAAGCCCTGAAAATGTTAGGTTTCGTTCCTCAAACGTTAAGCGAGTGGTATTGACTTAACACTTCTTTTATCTCAGTAAATCTGACTGAAGACCGATGTTTTAATCTGTATAAATAGCTATTTCTATTTATGTCAAGCTATGGAAACAAAAGTACAAAAAATGTTGCTTTTATGAAAATATTTGTTATATTAGTTTACATAAGGCAATAAACCTTTAAGAATTAAGTTTGGAGTTTCAACCATGACAAATGCAAGCACAACAAAAGTCACTACTCCTGTAATTGAAGATCGCAACGCTTGGCGTTGGGGCTTTACCCCACAAGCAGAAATTTGGAACGGTCGGTTGGCAATGATTGGCTTTTTGGCAGCCATTTTGGTTGAAGCTTTTTCTGGTCAAGGCTTCCTACATTTTTGGGGCATCCTATAAGTTTTAATATCCAAGATGACCTATAAATAAAAAAACCTGGAGTGCTAATTCACTACCAGGTTTTTTATTGTTTTGTCATTTCTCAAATGTCATTTGTCATTTGTTTATTTACTAATGACCAATGACTATTGACTAATTGACTACCGAATATATTCTTTGAGAACACTGTTACGATTTGGGTGGCGTAACTTGCGGAGTGCTTTTGCCTCAATTTGACGAATCCGTTCGCGA
Source organism: Nostoc sp. DedQUE02 (assembly GCF_034531035.1). Lineage (NCBI taxonomy): Bacteria > Bacillati > Cyanobacteriota > Cyanophyceae > Nostocales > Nostocaceae > Nostoc > Nostoc sp. DedQUE02. Next base: position 104,661 of record NZ_JAVRBY020000022.1, read on the forward strand.
GTAACGTTGAAAATCTGTCCAATTTCCTCAAGGGTTTTCATCCGACCATCATCCAAGCCGTAACGCAATCTGAGAACATCGCGTTCACGAGGACTGAGACTGTCGAGGACTTTTTCAAGGTCTTCGCGCAGAAGATTTTTAGAAACTTGGTCTTCTGGTGTTTCACCATCAGATTCAATAAAATCGCCCAACCGAGAATCTTCTTCTTTACCAATAGGCGTTTCTAGTGAAATAGGCAACTGAGCGGATTTAGCAATGAAGCGCAACTTCTCAATGGTCATTTCCATCCGAGTCGCGATTTCTTCTTCGGTGGGTTTGCGACCCATTTCTTGAGATAGTAACTTGGTAGTTTTCTTAATCCGAGAAATGGTTTCGTAAAGGTGAACTGGAAGCCGAATTGTGCGGGATTGGTCTGCGATCGCACGGGTAATTGCTTGACGAATCCACCATGTAGCATAGGTGGAGAACTTATAACCTTTTTCGTGGTCAAACTTTTCAGCGGCACGAATCAAACCGAGACTGCCTTCCTGAATTAAGTCCTGGAACGACAAACCACGATTCATGTACTTCTTAGCAATTGAAACTACAAGACGGAGGTTAGATTGCACCATCTTGTCTTTCGCTCTGCGACCAACATGGAGGCGATAACGAAAGGCTGGTAGTGGCAGTTGTACTGCTTCTGCCCATTCACTATCTCGAGGATCGCGATCTAACTGTTCACAGAGTCTTTCGCGTACCCTTTCTAATTCCAGCAAATCGGCTATTTTCCGCGCCAATTCGATTTCTTCGTCTGCCCGCAACAGACGAATTCTACCAATTTCTTGCAAGTAAAGCCGAATTGAATCTTCTGTGTAATGCTTTTTCTTGCTTTGTGTCCGACGACGCGATTTAGCGGCTTTTCCAGACTTTGCGTCGTCCTCATCAGACTGAGGCTCTAAAAATTCCTCGTCACCTTCATCGATGATCAGCAAGTCCTCTTCATCGTCTATTAAGAGTTCTTCTAACTCGAGCTCAGGCTGATTTATTATTTCTAGGTCAGGCTGATATATGCTTTCGAGTACGTTGTTAGCCTGGTTCATGCCGCGTTCCTCATGCTCCTTGCAGAATCAATTACTCAAGATGTGTTTACTGCTCTTTTAAACGAGCCAATTACCAACCGAAAATAAGCTTTTTGGCAGATTTGCCAGAAATATTTTCGGACGTTTTACACCTCCGGTTGGAGGGGTTTTACTTTAGTTTAAGCAATTACTAAAGGTGACTTGCTCACTTTAGTAAATGTTATATGTGTTGCTATCACATATTGCTTTCAACTAACTGGTCAAATAAAGACTTGCCTTTATCAAAAAATTTGCCACTCTATACAAATAAGTTCAGACTGTTGGCAGATTTTCCTATAAAGACTCTTCCGATTGTAGCCTGTTTCACAGAAATTGCACTCTTTTTGTGTATTAATCATGAACTCATTAAGCAACTGTTAGCAACTTTCACCAAAAAGACATTAAAAACGGGAGTTAACCCTGAAATTTTTTCTTTACTTTTCGGAATTGCAGTGACGCTCTTATTACATTACGAAGTAAGTACGCTTGCTTTTGCCGAATTTCATGTGTTTTACACAACATTAATTACTGAGGAAGAGTGCATTTTATGTTAACTCAGAGAAGAAGTCTTAACCTACCCATTTTTACATTTCCTTCATAAATTACGCATCCCTTAGACTCAGGCGAGTGTTGACCTTGGGTAAATACAACAACTGTGCTGGTGCTTGCCTTGAAGCAGTTACCTTCTGCGTACTAACTACCTTAACTGAGGAGTTGAGGCTGTGGCAGAATCGACCTGATCGGAGATCAATTTAGGTTTAACTAATTTGGTCTTATTCACACGTTAGCGCACTGTGGCGATTTCAGCCCTATGAAACTTGACAAACTCTTTTTATTGTATACAAGGATATTTTAATCAATTAAAAAACAATTTGTCCTGCGAATTCGCCAATATAGTCCTATCTTAGGCAAAAGTACATTAGATACATACGATACAATAGCGATCGCCGCAGCACTACATGAAGATATTAACAAGTTTTCAGCTTTCTGGTGTGTGCTTCCACCAACTATCACCGTGAACACAGATAATCCAGAAGATTACCTGATGATTTGGTTACAAAGCTTTTTTGCGTAACCTAATTGTAAATTTAAATACTTTTATTTCGGTGAGTTTCTGTCATCTTATGATGATAAATCCTCAAAATACTTATTAATTGCGGTTTGATAGATGATATTCAGTTATTTTCTTAGAGCATAACAAATGTCTTTCCATCTGGTGGGCAAAATTAATCAACAAGTCAGAGCAAAGAGTATTACCAGGACTAGATTTCCAAGAAAGTTGGTAGTTTTGCTAACACTTGAATATTAATTGCTTTAAAAATATTGACAATAAGTGCATTATGTGAATTTGCTAACTGAGAATTTGAGAATTTTTGTAATTATGTAGTGCTGACCTACCACTTGTGTGACAAGTCTAGCTAATTTTTTTAATTAATTGTTGGATTGTTGTGTCTAGTTCTAAGTCAGGGTGGCTTTCAAACCTACGCTAACGAAAAAGAGTTGGTATAGAGCAATACAGTTTAGTTCAGTCCAAAACCCGATGTAGAGACGCGATTTATCGCGTCTTGAAAGACCAATTATCTACATCAATAACCCTTAACCCAAAAGATCCCCGACTTCTTAAAGAAGTCGGGGATCTTGTTTTTTACGAATGATTTCGGATTACTGGTATTAGATATCTAGATCGGTGAAGTTGAGCTTAGAACCATAGGTTTCGATGAATTCTCGTCTGGGCGCAACCCGATCGCCCATTAAAATTGTAAAGATGCGATCGGCTTCGGCGGCATCCTCAATTTCGACTTGCTTCATTTTACGAGTTTCTGGGTTCATGGTGGTGTCCCAGAGTTGTTGTGGCATCATTTCACCCAAACCTTTGAAGCGTTGGATGGTGTAGTTGGCATTAGCAGGGAATTTGGCGATCGCTTGATTTTTTTCGCGATCGCTATAGCAGTACTCATGATTACGTCCCCGTTCTACTTTATACAGTGGGGGACAAGCAATATAAATAAAGCCTTGTTCGATGAGCGATCGCTGATATCGATAGAAGAATGTTAACAACAAAGTCCGAATGTGCGCTCCATCTACGTCAGCATCCGTCATGATGACTATGCGGTGATAGCGCAGTTGAGTAGAATCGAATTCATCACCTTTGACACCTAAACCGAGTGCTGTAATTAACGCTTGAACTTCGTTGTTTTTATAAATTTTCGCGTCGTCGGTTTTTTCAATGTTAAGAATTTTACCACGTAGAGGCAAGATAGCTTGAGTACGGCGATCGCGTCCTTGTTTTGCACTACCACCTGCTGAGTCCCCTTCTACGATGAATATCTCGGATTCACCAGGGTCACGAGAACTACAATCTGCCAATTTGCCAGGTAATGGTGAAGATTCCAGTACAGATTTGCGTCGAACTAATTCCCGCGCATGACGCGCTGCTTCTGCGGCTTTGAAAGCTTGGATAGCTTTATCTAAAATCGCATCGGCAACACTAGGGTGAAATTCTAAGTACTCAGTGAGGACTTCTCCCACCAAGGAATCCACAATACCGCGAACTTCGGTGTTACCGAGTTTAGTCTTAGTTTGTCCTTCAAATTCGGGATCGGGAACTTTAACGGAAATTACGGCTGTCAAACCTTCGCGGACGTGTTCGCCACTGAGGTTAGGTTCATTCTCTTTAATTTTATTGCGCTTACGAGCGATCGCATTTAATGTCCGAGTCAGAACCGCCTTCAACCCTTCTAAGTGCGTACCACCATCCACCGTGCGAATATTGTTAGCAAAACCCAGTACATTATCCGTGTAAGCATCAGTACACCATTGTAAGGAAACTTCCACTTGTACGTTGTTGCGTTCCCCCTGCACATAGATAATTTCTTCATGCAGTGGCTGCTTCTCGCGGTTCATGTAAGCAATGTACTCTTTGATCCCACCCTTGTACTCGTAGGTTTCTACCTTAGATGTATCGCTTTTTAGTAGTTCTAAACGGTGGTCACTAAAAGTAATTTTGACACCTGCATTCAGATACGCCAATTCCCGTAGGCGACCTGATAAAGTTATGTAATCAAACTCAATGCTAGTAGTGAATATTTGGACATCTGGCTTAAAAGTAACAGAAGTTCCAGTTCTAGCTTCTTTGTAAGGCTTGACTTGCAGCTCACTAACTGGGACACCACGTTCGTAGCGTTGGATATGAACCTTTTTATCTCGCCAAACTGTAACTTCTACAACCTCAGATAGGGCATTAACAACAGAAATACCAACCCCGTGCAATCCTCCAGAAACTTTGTAACCACCGCCACCAAACTTTCCACCAGCGTGTAGTACCGTCATTACGGTTTCCAAAGCCGATTTTCCGGTGCGCGAGTGAGTATCGACGGGAATACCGCGACCATCATCTGTTACAGTCACCGAACCATCAGCGTTGATATCTACTTCTATATGAGTGCAATGACCCGCCAAAGCCTCATCAATTGAATTGTCCACCACCTCGTAAACTAAATGGTGGAGTCCTCGCGGCCCAGTGGTACCGATGTACATTCCTGGTCTTTTGCGGACGGCTTCCAGACCTTCCAGAACTTGAATCTGATCGGCACTGTAACTGCTCGTCATGTAAACTCTCCTGATGCGTGGGGTTGAAATCGCCTAAAGGCAAATAAAAGTAAAAACACTCCAAAATTGTAACACAAAAGCCTTGCTGGCGTCTGTAGGGCATTTTCAAGAGAAGTTTATACTGGGGTTGCAGTACCGTGCAAGAGGGGCAGAGGAGGCAGAGGGGCAGGGGGAGCAGGGGAGGCAGGGGGAGCTGGGGAAAAGGTTATGGTTCGGCAAGCTCACCAACCAGGTTAAAGGGAAAAGGAATAAATTTAATCTTTCCC